>CAZUGM010000199.1:1614-4276 GCA_964619915.1 uncultured Fusobacteriaceae bacterium
ACAGACTTTTCTTGCTGTTATCTATATTTTCAGTTACAGGCACTTCCCTTTCCAGTATATCCAGATCTATCAGTTTCGATAGATAGGGGCTCAGGCTGCCGGAATTAAGTCCCAGTCTGGTTGCTATAGCTGCCATCTTTGTATCCCCGTTGGCTATGGACTGAATTATAGAAAAGTATCTGGAAAGATCATTTATCTCCTCCTGGAGTAAAAATTTAGGTTCCGAATAGAGAAAATTATTGTTATCAAAGATATTGTTCTCTATATTCCATATGGGGGATCTGTTTTTATTGAATTCCTGGATATATTTAGGTATCCCTCCGGTAATTGAATAAAATTCAATCAATTCCCTATGGGATTTATCTGTAAAAAACTCATTGTAATAATCAAATTTAATAGGTTTCAACCTTATCTGGGCAGTTCTCCTCCCGTATAGGGGACTGTCATAGGCAAGGACCTCTGAATACATCATAGAGATCAGTGATCCGCATAATATCAGCATTACATTGCTGTCCTTTAATTTTTCATCGTATATCCTCTGAAATATCGACGAAAAGTTTTTATTGGTCATACAGAGATATTGAAATTCATCTATTACCAAAACAAATTTCTCATTCTTAGGCAGTTTTGAGATCAAATAGGTAAACAATGTATCCCAGTCCTTTATCTCTATCTTATCCAACAGGTCATCATTAAAATAAATTGCCAGTTGTTTTTTAAACCTTTCTATCTGAATAATCTCATTTTGCTTATCGGCAAAAAAGTAAAATGATTCTTTAGTTTTTATAAATTCTTTAATCAGGGTTGTTTTTCCCGTTCTTCTTCTTCCGTAGATCACTGTAAAACTAGAATCTCTGGTAAATTCTTTTTCCAATGTCTTCATCTCATTTTTTCTATTTATAAATTTCATATTAAACACCTCAATCAATTATATAATATAAATTATTATAATTCAAATTATTATGATTTTATTTATTTATCTCTATTTATAAAATGACATTTCTCCAAAATAATAAAAAACAACGTGACATTGCATCCAGTTAATCAGAATTTCTATTTCAAAATCATATATTTACAAAGTAAACTAATATCATTTTATGAATTCCCATTACCGGGATATTTTTCTAGATAATAAAAAAAAAGGAAAACAGAGTTTTTAATCTCCATCTTCCTTAACTTCTTATTCTTTAGTTTTTTTAGTCACACTAACCAATATTTTTATTAATTCATTTATATTTTTTTGTAGTGATTTAGTTTCTTCTTTTGTTAAATATTCTTCTTCCAACAAATCTATCCAATATTGACTTTCATTAGCTTCTTTTAACGCAATCATCAGTTTATTATGATAATCACTTCTGCTCACTCCATATTTTGCCTCTCTAATGTTAGCCCCTATACTTGTTCCACTCCTAAGGAGCTGTTTAGACAAAATATATTCTTTCTTTTCAGTAGTTAAGTATTTATAGAGTTTAATAATTCTTTTGGCGAATTCAAATGATTTTATTTCCTTAATATCATCTTTCATAATTCTCCTCCCTGACTATTTTTTTTACCTGCTACTTACATTTTATTTTTTCTTGGTTTCTAACTTACTACTTGCTACTCATTACTTACTACTTGCTTTTAGTTCAGCAGCTTCTCCAATTGTTCCAAAGCCCTTTCCACTCTCAGCTTCTTACTCTCTGACAGCTCCTCAAACCTCTTGCTGGCTGTTTTAGAGATTGCCTTATACCTTTCACTAAAGTCTGTATACTCAAAGGTCTCCAAAAGCATAGGAGGCGTTTCCACATCCTCTAACAGATGCTTCTCTGCTTTAAATTCTTTCAGCGTAGTTATTTCACCGTTCAAAACTTTCTTAGAGAGTTCCTCAGAACAGTTGGGGTTACTTATCTCATAACTCAAACTCACCGGTAAATTTTCTATCAGAGTTTTATTGTGCCAATTTGACACGATATAATTCCATCTGTTTATCAGCCTGTATACAGGTTTCTTGTTGAATCCCAACTGCAGATACCATTTTTCAAAGACACCATTTTTATTGTTGCTGAGTTTTTTCTGAGTTTCAGAAAATATCTCTCCCAATTCATTGTACATCTTCGTAGATACTCCATGGATCTTTACAGTCTGGTCTTCCAAAAAACTTTTAGTCTGATCTTCTATATCCAGATCCAAAGAATAATTTTTAAGAATTAATCCTCTTTCTTCCTTACTTTTTACTTCATACTTCTTACTTTTTACTTCTTCTTTTACGATTTCTTTGGCTTTCAGCTTCTTACTCTGACCTTTTAATTTATTTAAAACATTTATATTTGTCTTTGCCATTTCCCCTCCTCATATCCTACTTGCTACTTCTTATCGCAATATTCTTAGTTTATGAAATAAACTCTATCTCAAAATTCTATGTTTACAGAGTAAACTATTAGTATTTTGGTGATACCCCCTGCGGGTAGAGATATTGGTGATGCCCTTTACGGGTGCTTTTTACTTTTTTTTACTGCTGCAACCAATAGACTTATTATTTCATTTAAATCTTTTAATAACGAATCGGCTTCCTCTTTGCTTAAATACTCATATTTTAGAAGTTCTATCCAATACTCACTTTCATTTGCTTCTTTTAAAGAAATACTTAATTTAGAAATAAAATCATTATTACTTTGTGCGA
>CAZUGM010000200.1:0-4272 GCA_964619915.1 uncultured Fusobacteriaceae bacterium
GTAAAAAGACTAAAATAATCTATGTATTACTCAAATAAACATTTTTTAGAAAGTGTGAGCTTTTCTTTCCTCTATTTCATTTGCTCATGAAAAGAAATGGAGTCAGTTAAGGGTGACACCCTTAGGTTTAAGTTTTTTTCTATTTTGATTCATAAATATTAAATTTGTTTATACTTAATATAGAGCCATATTAAAGAGGGACTCTTTAGAACTTTCTTATAGATGTTTATTTCAATCGAATTTTCAAAAAACCTCCTCATTTGCCTCCTAAGCCCTCCTAAAATCCTCCCCTTGTGATTATATAGGTGGTATGCTTAAAACTCAAACTACACCCTCATTAAGCCCTTGGTACTATTGGGGTTGAGAGGTCAAAAATGCCTTAGACCAGTGAGAAGACTAAAAGACCACTGAGTGGACCTTTAGTCCATTCAGTGGTCTTATTTAGGCCTAAAAAAGGGGTTAAATTACAGTATTATTCACTATAGGTTTCTCCCTACGAGGGAGAGCACCGACAACAAGGGAAGAGAGTCTACAAAAGATCTTCCTCTTTATACGCAGGTCTTTCCTGATCCGGGTATCCCACAGAGATTATGCAGAGGAGTCTCTTATTAGCCGGTATTTCCAAGATCTCTTTGGCAAGTATCTCTGCATCTCCTCCGTCTTTGGTAAATCTATTTCTCATCTGTACCCAGCACGATCCCAACCCCTGATGACGAGCTTCCAACTGGATAAATGTCGACGCAGTACTGCAGTCCTCTATCCAGGTATCAGAGATCTCATCATCTCCTACCACAGCAATAGCTGTAGGAGATTCTGCCAAAAATAATCCTCCCTTTGGTTTTACCATGGATAATTTTTTTAGCACTTCCCTATCTTCTACTACCACAAATTCCCATGGCTTTTTATTTTTCCCACTGGGAGCTACTTTCCCCGCAGCCAGTATCTGATTTATCTTTTCCTCTTCTATTTTTTTCTCCTTATATTTTCTGATACTTCTTCTCTCCAACAAAATCTTTAACATCTTCAACCCTCCCAGATATATCTAAATTATTTAGTAAGAGTATACCACATACTCTTATCTCCTACCTGAATTTCTTAACGACAAATATAAATAAAAAGAGTACTGTCCTCATTAGATACTACTCTTTACTCATATATGGTATAATGAATATTGATTAAGATATTAGGAGTGATCTATTTGAAAAAAATTAAATTTATTGTTAAATGTCTGCTTAAATTAATACTTTTGTTAATACTTATCCAGGTAATAAGAGCCTCTTTATATAGTCATAATAATTTAAAACTCATGCCCTGGCATAGAGTAAGTCAGGCTGTTGAATTAGATTATGATAAATACAACGATGTAAAAAGTTATCTGGCAGATGAAAAAATATTTTTAGAACAAAGATATAAAGAGGTCGAGTTAAAAAAGAAGGGCTTCTACAATCGATATATAAGAAAATCTGAAAGTTCTCCTTACAGCTTTTTGGGAACAGATGTAAATTCATCCTTTGAGATGACACCTAAAAATCCAAAGGGAGGAGTCTTAATACTTCATGGTCTGACGGATTCTCCTTTTGAGATGAGAGATATAGCGAAAATATTCTATGACAAGGGATATTATGTGTTAGCTTTAAGATACCCCTATCATGGGACCTATCCTGGCGAGCTTCTAAAACTTAATTGGAAAGATTTTTCAAAAACTGCAAGATTCGGGGCAAAGATGGTTAAAAAAAAGATAGAAGGAATAGAGAATCATAAATTCTATATGTTAGGTTTTTCCACTGGGGCAACCGCTACCCTTCAATATATTTCCCATGATATGAGAAAAAATAATAATTTTTTAAAGCCTGACGGCATATTCTGGCTATCACCTGCAATGGGAATAAACCCTCTAGCTAAATATTTATTTTTAGATATTTTAGTGAGTAAAATTCCCGGATTAAATAAATTTGCATGGCTAGATATCTACCCGGAATATGATATGGCTAAGTACATTTCTTTTCCAAAAAATTCTGTAATACAAGTCTATAACTTTATAAAAGAATCGAGGAAAAATCTTTCAAAACTAGACAAAGATGAAAAGGTTGATCTTCCTCCAATCTATGCCTATACCTCTGTTCAGGATGCTACAGTGGACTCTGCTGAACTATTTAGTGTCTTAAAAGAAATAGGAAATAAGGACGGCGAGGTAACAATTTTTGATGTTAATAGAAAATATGAGAATCTGTATAAATCAGAAATTCAAAAAATCGACTTTAAAAAGAAGATAAGGAAATCTGGACTTATCAGTGAGGTTGTTGTAGTAAGTAATATGAGGAATAAAACAGATAGAGTTAGCCTAATAAAATACCATAATGGACAAGAGGTTCATATAACTAATAATTTAAATTTAAAATGGTCAAAACATACCTTTTCACTGGCACATACATCCCTCCCTATTTCTCCTAAAAATCCTATCTATGGAAGAGAAACTCTCTTAGGAGGCGGAACTATTAAAGAAGAAAATGGAACTTCAGTAGTCCCTTCCGATATATTAGTCAGACTCCGATACAATGATTTTTTTGACTATATCGAAAAAAGTATAGGGGAAAAAATATAAAACTTAAATTCTTTAAAATCACCTGCATAGCAGGTGATTTTCTTTTTTATAGCAAAAAGGAGATGACCTTGGTCATCTCCTAATAATATACTTTATAATTTTAAAATTATTCTGTCATTCCGTATTTCTTTAATAATTCTGCATCTTCATCTCTGTCAGCATCTAATTCTATCTTTTTGATAGATAATTTTACTTTTTGATCAGCAGCTGAGATTTCAATAACTTCAGCAGTTACTTCTTGACCAATTTCAAATTTTTCTTTTAAATCTTTAACGAAGTCTTTTGAAACTTGAGAGATATGGATCATACCGTCTAAACCATGTCCCATGTCGATGAAGATTCCGAAGTCAGCGATACTAGATATTTTCTTAGTAACTATGCTTCCTACTGATACTTCTTCAGATAAGATTTCCCAAGGACTCTTAGTTAACTGCTTGATTCCACCTTTGATCTTCTTGTTTTCTTTATCGATAGCTAAGATTTGGAATTCCACCTTATCTCCTACAGATAATTTGTTCTCTAACTTAGCCCAAGCAAAGTCAGATGTATGGATAAATGCATCGATTCCCTCTTCAACTTCAACGAAAACTCCGTAAGGTTTAGTATCAACTATTGTTCCAGTTGCTTTATCTCCCTCTTTGAATTTCTCATCGATGATAGCCCAAGGATCTACGCTTAATTGCTTGATTCCTAATTTTAATTTCTTGTCTTCAGAGTTTAAATCTAAGATTTTAACTTGTACTTTATCTCCAGCTGAAATGAATTCACCTAAGTTGATCTTCTTGTTGTTCCAAGAGAAATCAGAGATATGAACTAAACCTTCGATTCCGTCTTCTAATTTAACGAAAGCTCCGAATTTAACAATTTTAGTAACTTCTCCTTCAACAGTACTGTCTACAGAATACTTCTCTGCTGCTGTTGCCCAAGGATCTTGTGATAATTGTTTGATAGATAATTTAAGACTCTTCTTCTCAGCATCTAATGTGATGATTTGAGCTTTGATCTTATCTCCTGCTTTATATAAAGTGTTTAAGTCGTCTACCTTACCCCATGAAATTTCAGAGATATGGATGAATCCTAATACATTTTCTACTCTTACAGATAATCCAAACTTTAATACACTCTTAACTTCTACTTCAACGATTTGGTTTTCGCTTAATTTAGCAAATGCTTCTGCTTCTACCATAGCTACTACGTCTCTTCTAGAAACTAATACTTTCTTTCTGTTTCTTTCTGTTTTGATATCTTTAACTATAACATCTACTTCTAAACCGATTACGTTTTCTGTAGAATCTTTTCTGATTTGAGATAAAGAGTTAGGCATGAATGCTGAGTGAGCCATTACCTCTACTATATATCCACCATTTACTTTTCTTACGATTTTACCAGTTACTACTTCTTTATTTTCAAGGGCAGCTTCTAATTTAACTACAGCTTCCTCTTGTACAACTGCTCTTCTTGATACTCTGATATGTCCTTCGTCATCACTGTCTTCAGTGATAGCTACTCTGATCATATCTCCTACTTCAAATTCAGTAATTTCTTCAGTTCTAACGATTCCTTCAGTAGCTCCCTTTATATCTAAGTAAGAATAATCTCTCTCCTTACTGATTATTTCAGCTTCTACTATTTCTCCCCTTTGTACTTGCTTTGGTGCATATTGATTTAAC
>CAZUGM010000201.1:0-4220 GCA_964619915.1 uncultured Fusobacteriaceae bacterium
TCTCTGAAGTTTTAAGTGCAGATTCATTGTTTGGTCTTAAGATTGCCTTTACTACCGTTGCAGTAGATATATTTAGCTCAGCTCTTATATTTCTAAGGGCAGAAACAACTGATTGTAAGTATTCGAAAGATGCTTCCGCTTCTTCATCCACTAAAGTTTCATCACAAGTAGGGAAAGATTCAAGCATGATTGTTTCACCTTTAGCTCCTAATTTTTGCCAGATTTCCTCTGAAATAAACGGCATAAATGGATGTAATAATCTTAATCCTTCCTCTGTTATATAGTCTAGTCTTAGCTAACTCTACATACCAGTCACAGAAGTCTCCTCTTAAGAACTCATAAGCTCCCTTAGCAGCTTCGTCCAATGTGAAACTTTCTAAATGCTCATTTACTTTTTTAGAAGCTTTATTCAATTTAGAGAAGATCCACTTATCCACTAATTCTAACTCTAATTCGTCTTTATTTACACTGTTGATATCGAAATCTTCTAAGTTCATCAATACGAATCTAGATACATTCCATATCTTGTTTGAGAAGTTTCTTCCCATCTCTATTAATTTTTCAGAGAAATGTACGTCCTGTCCTTGAGATGTATTGTAGATCATAGTAAATCTGATGGCATCTGCACCATATCTGTCTATTAATTCCAATGTATCAGGAGAGTTCCCCAATGACTTAGACATCTTTCTTCCAATTTCATCTCTAACGATTCCATGTAAGAATACGTGCTCAAATGGAATTTCCTTCATCTCATACATTCCCATCATTACCATTCTGGCAACCCAGAAGAATAAGATGTCTGCTCCAGTTACCAGTGTATTTGTCGGGTAGAATCTTTCTAAATCTTTATTTTCAGGTAATCCTAATGTTGAGAAAGGCCATAGAGCAGATGAGAACCATGTATCCAATACATCTGTTTCTTGAACTAATTCAACTTCCTTTCCGTAGTGTGCAAGAGCCTGAGCAGCTGCATCTTCATCAGATTTAGCTACGAATAGATGGTTATCAGGTCCGTAGTATGCAGGTATTCTATGTCCCCACCAGATCTGTCTGGAGATACACCAGTCTCTTATATTCTCTAACCAGTTATAGTAAACTTTTTCCCATCTCTTTGGCATGATCTTAACATCACCATTATAAACTACTTCTAGAGCGTTCTTTGCCAATGATTCCATCTTAACAAACCATTGGTTAGATATTCTAGACTCTATATTTGTATTACATCTATAACATCCACCAACTTTATTGTCATAATCCTCTATTTTTTCCATGAATCCCTGCTCTTCTAAATCAGCAACGATAGCAACTCTTGCTTCTTCACGGGTCATTCCTTCATATTTTCCAGTAAGAGCGTTCATCTTAGCATCTGGAGTAAATATATTTACGATCTCTAAGTTATGTCTCTTTCCGATCTCGAAGTCATTAGGGTCATGAGCCGGAGTCATCTTCACTACACCAGTTCCAAATTCCATATCTACATAGTCATCAGCTATAATAGGAACTTCTTTTCCTGTAAGGGGAAGAATTACCATTTTACCTATTAGATCTTTATATCTTTCATCGTTAGGATTTACAGCTACTCCAGTATCTCCTATCATCGTTTCCGGTCTGGTAGTTGCCACTACGAACTCCATATCAGAATCTTTTACAGGATACTTTATATGCCACATATGACCTTTGTGCTCACTGTGATCTACTTCATCATCAGCTAAAGCAGTTCCACATTTCGGACACCAGTTTACCATATATTCACCCTGGTAGATCAATCCATCGTTATATAACTTTACAAATATATCTTTTACAGATTCAGAACAACCTTCATCCATTGTAAATCTTTCTTTTTCCCAGTCAAGAGACGCTCCTAATCTTCTCAATTGATTAGTGATTATCCCTCCATATTCATTCTTCCAGTCCCAAACTTTTTCGATAAACTTATCTCTTCCAAGATCATCTCTAGTTAAGTTTTGTTCTGCTAATTTTCTTTCTACCCTGTTTTGAGTAGCTATTCCTGCATGGTCAGTTCCCGGCATCCAAAGAGTGTTGTATCCGCTCATTCTCTTCCATCTGATAATAGTATCCTGGATACTGTTATTTAAAACGTGTCCCATATGTAATACACCAGTTACATTTGGTGGTGGCATAACTATAGTATAGTTAGGTTTTTCGTCGTCCATTGTTGCTCTAAAATACTTATTTTCTTCCCATGTTTTGTACCACTTGTTTTCTATCTCCGTCGGAGAATATATCTTGTCTAATTCCGTCATAAGTGACCTCCTAAGTTTATTTTACAAAAAAATAGTAGCTATTTTATTTAAAATAGCTACTTTAATCTCTTTTATATTATTCAAGGGTTTATAAAAATTCAAAACCATAGCTATCACCTATATCAATTTGATTAAAATGTGATTAACTTTGACCTCTACTCTTTTCATAAATGCACTTCCTCCCTCTAAATTTATTTATAAATACTATCATTTTTTTAGACTTTTGTCAATTTAGATTTTTTTAATCTTACTTATCTAACTTCTGTTTTTATAAGTTCTTTATCTTTTTCAAAGGAGATATCCCCGCTGATAGTTATTAATTTATCTGCTACTGTGACATTCTCATTTGTGACCTTGGGGTATATTTCCTGATATTCATTGTCACTTTTTTTGATCTTTATGGGTTTTAGATCACTGAGTTTTAAAGGTATCAAAACATGATCTTTTAAAGCCCTATCCAATTTTAAAAACTCCAAACCGACTATATTTACTTTGGTTAATTTCAGAGATAAGGTCCCTGTATTATTATCTAAAACAGGCTCTAGTTCCCCGTTGATACCGGCATCCAATGTATTTCCATTGAGGTTTAAATTTAGATTACCTCTGATATCGATCCGGCCTTTTTTCAGAGCTATCACCGTGTTTTTTATAGTATACTTAGCCGTTGTTTTCTGATCCAAAACTTTGATTTCTTTTTGGAATTCCAAGGGACTTATAGCTGTCGTAAATGAATTTATGGCCTTTTCAGACAGTTGAATATTGATATCACTAGCCATACTCAAAGTAAAAAATATAATAAACACTGAAACTAATAATTGTTTTTTAATCTTAATCTCCTCCATTTTGTTTATTTTTTATGACATTTTGCAACCCCTAAGTTTTTAAGAGCTATTATAAAACTAAACACATATATTTTATGTTCCAAATAATTCCTCTACTTATTGTCACGATCTGCATAATCAAATTTAAACAAATTTATTTGATCACAATATATCAATGTTCTTCTGTATGGTTTATAATAACCTATAATATATAAACTAACAACAACAAATTTTTAGGAGGGATATAAATGGATTTATCGGTATTTACCCAGGGATTTGGAATTGGAATCAGTTTAATTGTAGCTATAGGAGCACAGAATAGTTATGTTTTGAAAAATGGAATATTAAAAAAACATGTATTTATAACAGCGTTATTATGTTCTATCTTAGATATGATACTAATTACAGCAGGAACTTTAGGTTTAAGTTCTGTAATAGATGGGAATAAGACCCTGATGCTTCTTTCTACAGCTTTTGGGATTATATTTCTTGCCTATTATGGGATATCTTCTATTATAAAGGCCATTAAGAGTAGTGAAATTTTTGATGTTGGAAATTATAAAACCAGTGATTCATTGAAAAAAACAATAGTTACTATACTAGCTCTCACTCTTTTAAATCCTCATGTATACTTAGACACCGTTATTTTAATAGGAAGTATTGGAGCAAAATTTGCTGAACACCAACAGATTGATTTTATTATAGGAGCCTGTTCGGCATCCTTTGTCTGGTTCTTTGGCTTAGCTTATGGGGCTCGAATTCTTATCCCTGTTTTTAAAAAAGAAATTACTTGGAAAATTTTAGATATAGTTATCGGTTTAATTATGCTTAGAATTGCAAGTAAATTAGTTTTCTTTGCACTAGATAACCATTTAATAGGGTAGAGAATAGAAAAGAACAAGTAAGGGAGCCAGTCAGCTCCTCCACTTGTTCTTTTTCTATATCTGTATATAAAATTAAATATTAATATTTAATCATACCTCTCTTTACACTTCGGATTCCTTTTTACATTGAAAAAAGAGTTATATTTTTTTCCTTTTCATATAGGGTATCATAAACAATATCCCTATTATAACTATATTCAGACTACTCATAGCTGCACTCTCTAAAAATAGTTTATTGGTATACAAATTAT
>CAZUGM010000202.1:0-939 GCA_964619915.1 uncultured Fusobacteriaceae bacterium
TTTTAAAACTATTAAAGAGGTTTAGAACCCGTGAAATTTTTGTAGGATTTAATTTTAGATTTGGTGCAGGAGGAGCAGCCACTGTAGATGATATGATAGAGATGGGAAAAACCTGCGGAATTGATGTAAATAAAACAAATCCTGTAACTTCTGGCAAAAAAGTAATAAGCAGTACTTTAATCAGGGAGTTGATAAGCTGTGGGGAGTTAGATACGGTAAAAAATCTATTGGGTTACAATTTATTTATAATAGGAAATGTAGTTCATGGGAAAAAGTATGGACATCAGCTGGGATTTCCTACAGCAAATTTAAAATTAATGGATAAGATCTACCCTCCATTTGGGATATATGGTGCTAAGGTACAGATAGAAGGTTATGACAAGGTATATGATGGGGTAGTAAATATAGGAAGAAACCCCACACTGAAAGACGGGGAACTGAGTGTAGAAACTCATATATTGGACTTTTCAGATTATATATATGGCAAAAAAGTTGTTGTGGAGTTGATAAAAAACCTCCGATCTGAAAAAAAGTTTGATTCTGTAGATGAATTAAAGAAAGCCATCGCCAACGATGTTTTGATATGGAAGAGTTATCTGCAAAACAATTAAAAAATAAAAATTAAAGAAGGTAAAAATGAAATTAAAGATTAAAATAGAAAATTTTGAAGGTCCCCTGGATCTTCTCCTACATCTTTTAGAAAAAAAAGAGATGAAGATAACAGAGGTAAAGATAAGTACCCTTATAGATGAATATTTATCCCTCATAGAGGAAGCCAGGAGGGAAAGTATCGCCATCAAGGTGGAATTTTTAGGAGTAGAAAGTGAATTGTTGGAGATATAAGAACATTCTTGGTGGTATTTGTTCTGATAGAGGTTTATCCGCATGGTGGCAAAAAAAAGAGAATGTTTATTTATCGGGGGAAGAAATTCCTGAATA
>CAZUGM010000202.1:949-1423 GCA_964619915.1 uncultured Fusobacteriaceae bacterium
AATTTTTAGGAGTAGCCAGTGAATTGTTGGAGATAAAAGCACTATCTATTTTAAATATGAGGGAGAAGGAGAAAAAAGAGGAAGCTCTTTCCCAGAAACTTGCGGAATATAAATTATTTAAAGAACTGAGTGAAAAAATAAGGGAATTGGAAAATGAATACAATATTTCCTATACTAAATTCAGCAAGGGAAAAAATATAATAAAGGTTCCCAATACAGATTTTGATCTGTCAAATTTAAGCGGAAACCTGATATTTGATATCTATTCTAAATATATAAAAAATACAGATGTATATGAGATCGATATCGAAGTTAAATACGATCTTAAAGAGGAAAAAAATAAATTATGGAAGAGTATCCCAGCAGGAAGGGAAGTTTATTTAGAGGATATATTTTCTAAAGCTGTGGACAGACTTCATCTGGTATATCTGTTTTTATCTCTCTTGGAGTTATACAGAGATGATGATATAGAGA
>CAZUGM010000202.1:1433-4218 GCA_964619915.1 uncultured Fusobacteriaceae bacterium
GATGTGTAATAAAAGAGATGATATGGACTATTATCTTGATGAGCAGCTAAAAAGACTAGATGTAGATGTGATAGATTATTATTTGCTGCACAGTCTGGAAGGAGGCACATGGAATAAGATTAAAAACTCCCTGTGAGGTGATCTAGGATGTTTAAAAGCAGCATCTTAATTATGATAATCACCTTGGCCAGCAGAGTTTTAGGATTGGTCCGGACAGCACTTATTGCGTATTATTTTGGAGCTACTAAATATACCGATGCCTATTTCAGTGCTTTTAAGATAAGTAATTTTTTCAGGCAGTTATTGGGAGAGGGAGCCTTAGGAACTGTATTTATTCCTGTCTACAACGACAAGGAAAAAAAATATGGAACCGAGAGATCTAAATATCTGATATATTCAGTCCTAAACTTATTATTTATATTTACAACTCTGATAACTGTTCTTATGGTTATCTTCTCCGACGATATAATTAATTTTATTGTAACAGGATATCCGGAGGAAACTAAGGCAATAGCTTCTAAACTTTTAAAAATAATGGCTGTTTACTTTGTATTTATAGGGTTAGCCGGAATGATCTCTGCTATATTAAATAACTTTAAAAAGTTTTTAATCCCTGCAAGTACATCACTATTTTTTAACTTTGCCATAATAATAAGTATTATGGGTTATGGAAAACAATATGGTGTAACAGCAATGGCAGTAGGGGTAGTTGTAGGCGGACTATTACAGTTTTTAGTGGTTCTACCTGCCTTTATAAAGGTAGTTAAAAACTATAAATTTAAGATAGACTTTAAAGATGAGGATCTGAAAAAGATCTTTATCCTGATGATCCCTATGCTGTTAGGAATCTTTGCCAGACAGATAAACAGTGTTGTGGATCAGTTCTTTGCATCCCACCTGGCCAGCGGAGGGGTATCGGCGTTAGAGAATGCCACAAGGATATATAATCTGCCTCTGGGGGTATTTGGTATTTCTATAGCTCCAGTAATATATCCTACTCTTTCTAAAGCTATTTCAGACAATGAAACTGAGGTAGTCAGCAGGAGTCTTCAAAGGGGATTGAATTTTTTACAATTTTTAATCATACCCAGTATGGGGGTCCTGATATTTTATGCCGAAGATATAATAAAACTGATTTTGGGTCATGGAGAATTTACCCAAAATTCTATAACAATTACCTCTGAAAGTCTGATATATTATTCAGTGGGATTATTCTTCTATACGGCAGTTCATCTTATGAGCCGTGCATTTTATGGGATGAAAGATACCAAGAAACCTGTAATCTTCAGTATTATATCTATAACAGTAAATATAGTTTTAAATGCAGTATTGATAAAGCACTTTCAGCACAAAGGGCTGGCACTGGCTACAGCTATAGCTTCTATGGTCAATTTTATACTTTTATACATTACATTCAATAAAAAATATATAAAACTGGATCTGACTTATATAGTAAAGTTTAAATTTAAAGTTATTATGAGTACGTTACTGGCTCTGGGAGGAAGTTTTTATATAGATAATATCTTTATAAAACTGATAACTTTCTCCGGAATCTATCTGGCTCTCTGGGCGTGGCCACTGAAGAAAAATCAGTTAGAGGTATTTTAAATTTTTTAGATCTCATTCTTTTCTTAGTTATCTCTTTTAATATCAGGAGAAAGGAAAGTTAGTATAGATAGTTAAAAAAAATAACAGTTCCTTAGTAAAACTAAGGAACTGTTATTTTTTTTTATACTTTTTTAATTAGCTCCTGAATTTCTTCAACAGCATTTGTAAGCTCTCTGACATCAAAGCTTTCTTCGGTACTAGTACTATCTATAAGCTTACTATGCGATCTCTCCCAGGCGGCTAAAGCATCGGAAGTTAATTTTATCAATTTATCTGCAATTATTTTACGGTCATTTATTTCTTTAGATTCCTTTTCATATGCTGCCCACTCTTCATCTAAAGGCTGCAATATTTCTTGAATTCTTTTAAAATCTTTTTCTAAGGAAGAAATATCTTTTCCTGCTGCTAATGCTTCTTCAAATTGGCCATATTTAATTTTTATTTTCTTTTTGAAGATGGGTCTGTAAACTATAGTTGTCTCATACCTTGTATTTAAGTCATCAATTTCTTCCTCATAAACTCGATTAATAATTTCATCTGATTTAGTAAGATTAACCTTGAGAGCTTCTACTATATAAGTGATTATAGGTTTAGTTGCATCAAGAGATTTTTTAGTCTTTAATTCATCTATTTCAGAATAAACCATCCAGGTTGTTTCAGTAACTGTATTCCCAGCATCATGATTTTCTGGATTTGCTGCGTCAGCCAAATTTTTCAGTGGTTCAGAAAGCTCTTGAACATTCTTTAATCCCTGATTACCGGACTGGATAATAGCTTCAAGAGATGAAGAATAGTCTACAATAGCTGACATTGCCTTGTTTCTGTATTTCCATTCTTTTTCCAAGTCTTGTTTTGATTTCTCTATTTTAATTTTTGCAAAATCAGCTCCAGCTGTTTCATAAGCTGCAACCAAATAATCAAGTTTTTGGACTAGTACTTCTCCACTGGATTTTACAGATTTCTGAAGTTTTATAGTTTCCTCTGAATAATTACTAATATTAGGTGATGAGGTACAGCCAGTTATTAGCAATAAAAAACATAGTATTAAATACCCAAAAATGACACGTAAAAAATTTTTTTTCATTTGCTCCTCCTTTTTTTACATTGCACTATGCTAATAGAAACATCTGTTTTTTTCTTTATGAATCCATTTATTGTTTGCAATGTGTTTATTTTG
>CAZUGM010000203.1:0-4194 GCA_964619915.1 uncultured Fusobacteriaceae bacterium
GGTTTAATCCTGTGCTTCAATAGTTCTTCGTAGGTTTTGATTCCCACAACACCTATTTTTTTATCCCCCAGTACACGGACATCATCTAATTTTTCAAAGAAAGTTTTTACCCCGTTCTGGCTGTTAAATAATATCGCTTTAGCGTCTTTTATATCCAATTCAATATCTAGTGGCTCTATATTTATAAGAGGCAGGACTGTAGCTTTACCACCCAATTTTTCTATTTCATAGGCAAATTCCACAGATTTTTTATAATCTCTTGTAGTTAAGATATTTTTACCAAATAATGGTAATTTTTCAAACCAATTGAATTCAGATCTCAAGTTAACTACTTCTCCAATAATTATGATTGCAGGTGGTACAACTTTCTGTTCCTTTGCTATCTCAACAATAGTTTCTAATGTCCCCTCTACTACCCTCTGCTTACTTGTACTACCTTTTTCTATTATAGCCACAGGAGTTGTAGGAGATTTTCCATATTTAATCAGATCACCGGTTATCAGATCTAAATTTTTTATTCCCATTAAAAACACCAGTGTTCCTTCTAACTTAGCAATGGCATCAAAATTATGCCAAGTTCCCTCTTTAGAAGTATGCCCTGTAAACACATGGAATGAACGAGCTATATTTCTGTGTGTAACTGGTATCCCGGAATAAGATGGTACAGATATAGAAGATGTAATCCCGGGAACTACCTCAAACTCTATCTCAGCTTCATTTAGAGCTAAAATCTCTTCTCCTCCACGACCAAATACAAAAGGATCTCCTCCCTTTAATCTTGTAACTGTTTTCCCTTCCAGAGCTTTTTCCACTATAGTCCTGTTTATCTCATCCTGGATAACTCCCCCTTCGGTATTTCCCTTCCCTAGATATATCAACTCACATTCCCTTTGAGCTAAAGATAATATCTGGGGATTTACCAGTCTGTCATAAACAATACAATCGGCTTCTTCTACACATCTTTTACCCTTTAATGTCAATAACTCTAAATCTCCAGGGCCTGCTCCCACTATATAAACCTTACCCATCTATCTGCCCCCTAATCATCTCGGCTAATTTTACAGCCAGTTCTTTTCCGCTATTTTTATCTCCAGCTATCTCATCTTTATAGATCTTATCTCCATGGAAATACATTCCCTGTATCTTGATAGTATCTCCATCTATAGTTGCATGGCATCCCATAGGAGTAGTACATCCTCCGCCAAATATCTTGGAAAACTCCCTCTCTGCATCGATAACCAGACTGGTTTCCTTATGATTTATTTTATCTAACAGTTCCAATGTAAATTTATCATCTTCCCTGCACTGGATACATAGTGCTCCCTGAGCCGGTGCCGGCATTATTCTTACCGGTTCAAATACCTCAGTAGCCAGATCTTTTAACCCGACTCTTTTTAATCCTGCATAGGCAAGGATGATCCCGTCAAAATTCTCATTTTTTAATTTTTCTATCCTGGTATGGATATTTCCCCGGATAGGTTCTATTACCAGATCAGGTCTCAGATTTCTAATACTCTCCACTCTTCTCAAACTGCTGGTTCCTATTACTGCACCTGCCGGCAGCTCATCTAAAGTAACTCCTGAATTAGTAATTATAATATCCCTGTTATCTTCCCTCATTGGGACAGCTCCCACTGTAAGACCCTCTGGAGACACAGCTGGCATATCCTTCATAGAATGTACAGCCAGATGGATCTCTCCATCTAGAAGTGCTCTTTCAATCTCCTTTACAAACATATCCTTAAGGGATTTATTGTCTTTATTCCAATTGGTTCTCTGGTCTTTATCTCCGCTGGTAATAATTTTTTTTATTTCTACTTCTAAATTATCACAGCTATCCAACAACATTTTTTTAGTCAGTTCTGCCTGGGCCACTGCTAAAATACTTGCTCTGGTTCCAATAATTATCTTTTTTTGCATCTTAAATCCCCTTTATATTCACAATATTTTAATAAATTTCTTATCTGATCCTCTAATATGTATTTATATTCCTTTAAAAGTCTTTCTCGTTTTTCTTCATTTCCCCTGACTACTTCCCATAAATGATCCAGATTATAGAGGTTTATATTAGGATACGTTTCAATATTTGGATCTATATCCCTTGGAACCGCCAGATCTAAAAATATTTTTTCCCTCTTCAGATCTAATCCCTTTATCTCTTCCTCTAATAATACAGCATGAGGTGCAGAGGTCGCACTGATAATTATATCTGATTTTTCAACCTCTGAATATCTGTCGTCAAAATCAACTATATCTATATCATATTTTTCCTTTAATTCCAATACCCTTATGCGGCTCCTGTTTGTCATGACAATATTATTTATGTTATTTCTAGTAAATATATTGAGTATAGCTACGGCCATCTCTCCCGTTCCTACTATAAATATTCTCTTGTCATCTAATTTCTCAAAGTGCCCCCTTATAAACTTTAAGGCTATTGCCTCTAGGGACATTGCATTCTTTGAAACCTGACTCCTATGACGGAATTTTTTACCTACCTCAATAGCTTTATTAAAAATAACATTTAGAGTTTTAGTTGTGTGCTTTTCTTCCAGTCCCTTTAAAAAACTGTTTCTCACCTGGGATAAGATAGAATCTTCCCCCTTTATGATAGAATTAAATCCACAGACTACATCAAATAAATATTTTACAGCTTCAATCCCGCTTTTTTTTACAAACAAGGGGCCTATATTAAACTTTTCTTTCACCAGTTCTATATTCTCAGATTCCATATAGATCTCAACCCGAAGACAGGTTTCCAGTAAGACATAACCTTTAACAACGCCATCTTCCACAAGACTCTCCATTATTTTTTTAGGCCCGCCCTTTATAAATGCTTCCCTTTCTTTTAAGGTAAGATCCTTATGGGTAACTCCCAATATATAAAATTTATTTAATTGCATCTTCTATACACCCCAAAACTTTTATGTTATTTACTCTGTCCTTTATGGCCAGCCTAAAATATCTATCATCTAAATAGTTAAAATTGCTGGCATCTCTGATTAAAACACCCAATGAAATCATCTTTTCTCTAAACTCTTTTACTTTCATATCATTTATTAATTTTACCAGAATAAAATTTGTTTCTGTAATATATGGTTTTATCCCCTCTATTTTTTCTAACTCCTCATACATGAATCTTTTTTCTTCCCTGATCCAATTCTCTGATCTGGTTATATAGTCACAGTCTTCCAACAAAACTTTCGTAGCTAATTCAGCTATTGCATTGACACTCCAGGGTTCCCTGTTTCCCTCTATCTTATCCTTTAATTCCTCATCAAAGGTTATCCCGTATCCCAGACGTAATCCCGGTATGGCAAAAAATTTAGTCAGGGCTCTCACAATGAATACATTTTTATGTTTATATCCTGCCAGTGACCTGTCCATACTTCCATCTACAAACTCTATAAAAGCTTCGTCTAAAAGTATACTTATTCCCTTATCTTTACAAGATAGAGCCAGATCATCTAAGATAACCTTATCTATAAACTTCCCTGTAGGATTATTTGGGTTACATACCACCAATAGATCGTAATTATCATCCAAGGTCTTCTTCAGCCTCGGTATATTCAATAGAAAATTTTCCTCTTCTTTCAGCTGAAAATAATCAATTTCACAATTTACAGTTTTTAGTGCTCTTTCATATTCTGCAAAGGTAGGAGAGATGATCAGAACTTTTTTAGGTTTTAGGTTTTTAGCATATAAAAACATAATCTCTGTGGCACCGTTTCCTACGATTATATTTTTAACCTCTACTTTATTGTGTTTCGCTATTACCTCTTTCATCTCCAAATAATCCGGATCGGGATATTTTTCCAGGAGGTTTAGGTTTTTTCCAATCTCCTCCTTCAGCCTGTCAGACAGACCCATTGGATTTATATTGGCACTGTAGTCCAATACCTCCATCCCTGTTTCCCGTTTCAATTTGTATATGTTTCCCCCGTGTAGTTCCATACTTATCTTCTCCCTTACCGTCAATTATAAATTTTTTTAGTTTAAACTATTTATCATAAGCACAGCATAGGCCATTCCCATACCCAGTACAGCTGACCCATACATCAATTTAATATTTTTCTTTATATCTTTCAACTCAAACTCTTTTTTCTTATCCCCTATTGTGGGTTTCTCTTTCAGTCTGCCAAAATAACTGGTAGCTCCTCCAAACTGGACCCCCAATGCTCCTGCTACAGCTGA
>CAZUGM010000204.1:0-4159 GCA_964619915.1 uncultured Fusobacteriaceae bacterium
CATAACTTCTCTCAACCTTTCAATCTCCTCCCCACTCAATATCTCCAAAGTTCTTTTTTCAGGAGGGAGATTTTTTATCTTTTCCATAGGCAGACTATCAATTATACCATTTTTGTAAAAATATTTTAAATATCCCCGGATAGATATTATTTTTCTGTTTATACTGTTGTTGGAATAGGCTTTTTTCAGATCCTTTATGAAGTTTAAGATATCCTCCTCTACTATGTCATTCAGAGGCTTGTATCTGATAAAGATAAAAAAATCATCTATATCTTTTTTATAGGCTTCACAGCTGTTATAGCTAAAACTGCTGTCTTTCATGTGTTTTTCAAATTCTTTGAACCCGGGTATTTTACTTAGCATTATTCATCCCTGCCCTCTTTTTTACACGGAGCTTCACTGAGTTTGAAACGAAAATTTTTCAGAGATTTTCTCTGTGCGGCTTTCTTGTTCCCTCTGTGTAACTCTGTGAGCAAATTTAATTTTTTTATTATCAATCATCAATTGCCTTTTAATAGTTCTTTTGCATGATTTTTTACATTTTCACTGACCTGGTCTCCTGCCAGCATTCGTGCGATCTCATCTATCCTCTCTTCTGGATTTAGATTTTTTACTGTGGCTATGGTTTTTCCCTGAATATTTTTTTTCTCAATATAAAATTGCTGGCTGGCTTTGGCTGCAATTGCAGGGGAATGGGTTATACATATGATCTGGGCATTCTCACCGATATCATATAGTTTATCGGCTATCTTTCTCACCGTTTCCCCCCCTACTCCGGTATCGATCTCGTCAAATACCAGGATAGGAACATTATCTACAGCTGAAAATATTACCTTTAAAGCCAGCATGATCCTGCTCATCTCTCCCCCGGAAACTACCTTGGCAAGGGGTTTCATCTCCTGCCCCAGATTGGGAGCTATCATAAATTCCACTATATCCATCCCGGACCTTGATATCTTCTCATCGATTTTAAAGTCCACCTTAAATCTGGCATCCTTCATATTTAAATATATCAGTTCAGAAGTAAGGTGTTCCTCGATCAGTTTAGCTTTGACCTTACGGACAGCAGAGAGTCTGTCAGCGACCTCCTTATATTTTTTTAGGAGATCCTGCATTTTTTTGTTTAATTTTTTTTCCTCAAAATCACTCTCATCCAAAAGATCCAGTTCTTTTTTTATCTTATCCCGGTATCCTAAGATTTCCGTGATATCTTCCCCGTATTTTTTCTTGAGGTTATTTATCTTATCCAACCTGTCCACCACAGCGTTCAGCCGGTACTCGTCTACATCCATATTATCCTGGATATTTTCTATGTTATATGTGAGATCCTCGACTTCATAGTAGATTTTTTCTACTTTTTCAAAGATGGCCTCATAGTCTTTCCCATATTGGGAGAGGGATTCCATATTTTTTTTCACACTATGGAGCAAGGAGGTTACATTTACCTCACCGTCACTGATACTGTAGTAGGAATTTTTTAGTTTTTCAGTGATCTTACCGGCATTAAAAAGGATCTTATATTCCTCCTCTAATTCCTCATCCTCATTTTTGGATAAATTCACCTCTTCAATTTCAGCCAGCTGATATTCATAGAGGTCCTTTTTTTCTTTGATATTGTTTCTGGTTTCCGAAAGCTGCACGAGAAGTCTGTGGATCTCCTCGTAGCTGGAGACAATATCTCCCAGTTCATCCTTGATAAGGTGTTCATCTTTATTTAAAAATCTGTCGATTAATTTTATATGATTTCCCCTATGAAGAAGCATCTGATGGGAATGCTGGCCTACGATATCTACCAAGGTTCCCATGATCTCTTTCAGGTTACTCATGGGAACTCTTCTACCGTTCACAAAGGCTTTTCCCCGACCATTGGATTCCATCCTTCTCTGGACAATGATCTCATTATTTTCTACATCTATCCCCATCTCATGGAGTTCTTCCACCTGATTTTCATTGGCATCGAATACACCTTCAGCCAGAAGATAGTCAGCCCCGTCCCGGAGCATCTCCATATTGGTTTTTTCCCCGATAAGGAGGTTGATACCTGTAAGGATAATAGATTTTCCCGCTCCTGTCTCACCTGTAAGAGCTATTAATTTATCTTGAAATTCTAATTCTAATTTATCTATAATTGCTAAATTTTCAATTCGAAGTTCCCTTAACATATCTTATCTCCCCACTTTAATTTTTCCCTTAAAACAGAATAATAATTTCTCGATTTTGGCAGTACTAACTTCAGTTTTTTATCTGAATATCTGATCCTAATAATATCCTCCTTGGTAACCTCGATGGCATCATCCCCATCCACAGCTATATAGGCGGAGTTATCCCTTCCCTCTAATCTCAGTGTGATCTCCTCTTTCCCGTCTACTATTATAGGTCTGGTACTTAAGTTGTGCGGAGCGATAGGGGTGATTAAAAGGACATCTAAATTAGATCTGATAATGGGACCCCCTGCTGAAAGGGAATAACCTGTTGATCCTGTAGGAGTGGCAACAATTAACCCGTCTGCCCTGTAGGTATTGATATAATGTTCCCCTGAAGCTCTTATTCTGATTAATTTTTGCAGGATTCCTCCCTTTGCCATAACCACCTCGTTGAGTCCCGTATATGTTTTTCCACGAACATCTACTTCCAACATGTGTCTTTCCTCTAACTTGTAGTTCCCCATCAAAACATCCTCAAAAACCTGAAGAGCTTCGATTCTCCTTATATCTGTAAGAAATCCAAGACTTCCCATGTTTACAGCAATAGCAAATTTATTGTGATTAGCTATATCTTTGCTGGCCTGCAGGAGAGTTCCGTCCCCGCCGATAACCACAACAAAGGCTGATCCCTCTATCTCTGACTGGACCTCTACACCGCAATTCTCGAAGAATTCTTTGGAAACTTCATAAAATTTTATTGCATCTTTTTTAGAGGTATTCTATATGATACATACCTTTTTTTTCATCTTTCTCCCCCTGTATGACCTATGGTCAAATATATAATTAAATTCAAATTTTCTCTACTAATTCTTAAAGAAGTTTTGTCACAAATTACACAAATCATCACAAATTTATTTTTCTTATTAGTGACCAAAAGAATTATTCTTTTTTATTAACTAAAATTAGTGCTTATTGATGGTGAGTATTTTTTAAAAGTTGTTTGGATTGGAAGATTTCAGGTTAAATCTCGTCTCATAATAAAGATACGATCTACCATCTGAGTTAAGTCCCAAAATTCCTATTTCACTTCCTTTTCCTACTGTTTGCCCTAACTTTACATAGTTAGAGATCAGATTACCATAGATAGTGATCAAATTATATCCATGGTCTATCATGACAACTTTTCCCATATTCATAAATTTACCTGCATAGATAACTTTACCCTTATTTGCAGAAATTACCCGGTCTCCTAAATTTCCCTGGATCTCCTGTCCTGAACTACGGATTCCTCCCACCTTAGCCTGATTAAATCCCACCACAACTTTACCAGAAATAGGTTTTTTAAAACTTCCCAGATTTTTGGCAACAGTTGAATAATTTACATTCCCCAGCTGTTTGGTTCTGGTTCTGATTATATTGTTGATCTCTTTTTCAATGGCTGCTTTTTGTTTCTGAAGGTTTGTTATAGTATTTTTAGCCTGTTTTGTTTTAGCTGTTGTTATCCTCTTGTCTTTATTATACTGGGCAATCAGGTTGTTGTGCTGTCTCTTCTTGCTTTCCTGCTGTCGTTCCTTATAAGCCAGCTGGGACTGGAGTTTTTTCAGGTTTCTCTGTTCTTTTTCGATATCTTCTTTTACTTTTTTTATATTACTTTGGACACTTTTTATCTCATCCTGTCTCTCCTGATTGGCCTTGAGGATCTCTTTAAAATTATAGGTGTCCATCTCATCGGTTATATCTTTTTTCTGCCACGACTGGAGCATAGCTACATAATCATTTTCCATATTGGTAAGTTCTTTGGAGCTGAATTTCAAATTCCGTTTACCGTAATCCACCTTTCTGCTGACCACGTCAATCTTTATCTTTAGGAGTTCCTTTTCACTCTCAATAATATTTAATTCTTTTTCTACACGAATTATCTGTTCTTTCAGTGTTTCTGTTTTTTTATCTATAGTTTTGATTTTTTGAGTGTTTTTTTTGATCTCTTCATCTTTTCTTTTGATCTCATTTTCAAT
>CAZUGM010000205.1:0-239 GCA_964619915.1 uncultured Fusobacteriaceae bacterium
TCATAGACACCTATACATTCTTTTAATTCTTCCTCACTGTAGTCCGTAAGGTATCTTTTTAATATATTTAAAGCGGCCTCCTTATAGTCGCTTCCTTTCATCTCTTCAATTTCTTCCAAAGAGATCTTTGGAAATTTTTTAGGAACAAAAAGGCCCCGATCACTGCAGATCCCTTTCTCAATGGCCTGGGAAGCTGTATGTTCTACAGAATTTCCACGAGTACTAATATATTTCATCTG
>CAZUGM010000205.1:249-4155 GCA_964619915.1 uncultured Fusobacteriaceae bacterium
AAGTTCTTTGTAAGTTTTTACTTCCATATTTTTACCCCTGTTATCCTCCACATAGGATTTATTTATCCTTAAAAAAATAAAGGTAAGAGCCATCTTTAAAACCATTTTTTTTAATAGTTTTTTTTCTTCAGGCACCAGTTTTCGTTCCCCTTCATATGAATCTAAAAATATTTTTATAAGTTTCTTTTCTTTTTCTTTGGAATATTCTTTAATTTTAACCCAAAAATTTATTACAATTGCCAGATCTATGATAAGGGGAGCATCCATACAGTCATTGAAATCGATTAAGGAAAGTTTTTCCCCCATAAATACATTATCCGGGAATATATCATTGTGAACAATTCCCTTTGGAAGATCTAAGAAATTGACTTCTTTTACCTCATTATATCTTTCCATGATCAGATTATAGTCACCTTTTAACACAGTTTTTAGATCTATCTTTGATATCTTCTCATAAAAAAAATCTAAATCTATTTTTCTGGTTCTTTGGATAGATCTGCCCTGGGATAGTTTATGCAGCCTTCCCAGAGTAGAGCCAATTTTTCTTAAGATCTCATCATCGACCTTATCCACCTTATTACCATGGATAAAATCAAAGAGACATCCCATTTTTTCCTGAATAAACATATGATTTTTCCCTGATTTATTTACAAATACCCGGGGACATGAAATATCATTTTCATTTAGGAAGTTTAAAAGATCCAGCTCTTTTAACTCCTCATCTATATTTCGTTTGCCTTCTAAGAGCCTGAATACATATTTTTTATCCCTGTCTTTGATGAGATAATTTGTATTCAATATCCCTTCGGAAATTTCAATAAAATCAGCATTTTTTCCCAAATTATAAAGAGTTCTGATATCTTCTTTATGTTCATTAGTTAAGTTAGTATATACAGCCATAAGATCTCCTATTCAAATAATTCACGATGAAAAATAGCATTAGCATTTTTTATTTTATTCTGAGATATAACATAGGACACGCTTGTTTGATTAGAAGTAATCGAATCTATATTTATCTCATTTCGATTTAAAATTCTAGTTAATTTTCTGGGAATATTATTTGATGCAATCCCCAGACCCACCACAGAGATCATACCCAGATCATCATTTAATTCCAGAGAATAGCCCCCTTTCTTTAAGACCTCATAAAACCTCAAAGCATCCTCTTTTTCAGTCAGAATTGAAAATTTAGAACTATCTAACTGTTGAAGCAATTTTACATTGATATTGTTTTCTTCTAAACGTTCCACAAGTTCGTCCATATTTTTAAAATTTATTTTAAGATTTGCCAGATTATTTATATTTGATATTCCTCTTACAACTGAATTTTCCATAGTTTCCTCCTTTTTAATCCAAGTCCCTTCTTCCCATGTAAAGGCTGAACGCAGATGGATGGGGATCTCATATTTAGAAGCTAATTCCACACTTCTACAGTGTAAAACTTTAGATCCCTTATCTGCCATTTCAATCATTTCGTCGAAAGAAATATTTTTAATTTTTTTAGCATCCATTATAATTCTGGGATCAGAGGTATAGACCCCATCTACATCTGTATAGATCTCAACCTTATCAGCATTGATCGCTGCTCCAATGGCTACAGCACTGGTGTCGCTTCCTCCCCTTCCCAGAGTAGTTATATTCCCTTCATCATCCACCCCTTGAAAGCCAGTCACAATAACTATATAGTCATTGTTTAAATTCTCCAGGATTTTTTCAGAAGAAATATCTAAAATCTTAGCATTATTATGTTCAGCGTTTGTTTTTAACTGGAGCTGTGAAGCATTGAATGAAACAGCCTTTTTTCCCAATTGCTCTATTCCCATGGCAAGTAATGCTGCGGAAATCTGTTCCCCCACTGAAAGGAGCATATCCAGCTCCCTCCCCTTTGGATTGTTATGCATCTCTTTGGCATCATTTATAAGGGAATCTGTCATCCCGCCGGGAGCTGACACAATGATTACCATCTTATTGCCTTCATTTTTATTTTTAACTACCCATTTGGCTACTTCACGAAGTCTCTCACTTCCCTTTAGGCTTGTTCCGCCAAATTTCTGAACGACTATCATATCTATCCTCCCAGTTTGATCTTATAAATGTCTGAAATTACTGCTGTAGCTGTAGCATCTCCTCCGGCACCTTCACCATAAAAGATCGTTTTTCCCGTATAGTTTCCATCTAATTCCACAGCATTATAGACCCCATTTACACTGTATAACAGTTCATCTTTTTTTACTGCCACAGGAGCCACACTGATATTTAATTCTTTCCCGTCAAAGTTTGCTTCCCCCAGTAATTTATATCTGAGTCCCTGGGATTTGGCTGTTTCAATATCATCTTTAGTCAGACTGTCTATTCCAACGATAGAAATCTCAGAAAATTCTTTCAAAGTCCCCCAGGCCAGATGAGCCAAGATACTGATCTTATGAGCTGTATCTATTCCTTTAATATCAAATGTCGGATCAGCTTCAGCATATCCTTTAAGCTGTGCATCTTCCAAAGCTTTTGAGTAGGACAGGCCCTCCTCCATCTTTGTCAGAATATAGTTACATGTTCCATTTAAAATTCCACGGATATTTTTAAAATTATTCACAAATAAATTTTCTTTTATAGGTGAGATCACAGGGATCCCTCCTCCTACAGAAGCTTCATATTGGAGTTTTACCTGATTTTTTTCAGCCAATGAAAACAGTTCCTTTCCATGAACAGCCAGAAGATGCTTATTTGCTGTGACCAGGTTCTTTTTTGAATTCAGAGTATTTTTAGAAATTTCATACGCTGCTCCCACTCCTCCAATCAATTCAACCACTGTATCAATTCTGGGATCGTTGAGGACCTCTCTATAATCATCTGTAAAATCATATCCCATAAGGTTATTGCTTTGAATATCACAAACTTTAATTACCTCTATATCTCCAATCTCTTTATTTCTCCTGTTTTTTTCCTCTGATAAGATCTTTACAACATTCATTCCAACTGTACCAAGACCAATACCTCCTAACTTCATAACTTCCTCCCCCTATCTCCAGTAATTAATAATTCTGCAATTTGAACTGTATTTGTAGCCGCTCCCTTTCTTATATTATCGGCAACTACCCATAAATTTAGACCATTTTCAACACTCTCATCTCTCCGAACCCTTCCTACAAATACCTCATCTTTCCCCTTTGAGTTGATTGCCATGGGATAGATATTTTTCTTTACATCGTCTTCTATGACCAGCCCTCTTACACCGGCCAGATCTTCCCTTACCTGTTTTATATCAAACCCTTTTTCAAATTCAAGATTCATAGATACACTGTGGGAGTGTAAGACAGGCACTCTCACACAGGTAGCTGTCACCCTGACGTCTTCAGATAATATTTTTTTGGTTTCATCTATCATCTTCTGCTCCTCTTTTGTATTACCATTTTCTAAAAATACATCTATATGGGGCAGACAGTTTCCGGCTATGGGATGGGGATAATTTTCAGGAGCCTTTCCCTTCAATCCACCTTCTAAATCTTTAATTCCTGCAAACCCAGAACCGGATACTGCCTGATAAGTGGAATATACAATTCTTTTAATCTTATATTTTTCATCTAAAACTTTAAGAGGTACTACAGACTGTATGGTTGAACAGTTAGGATTTGCTATAATCCCATTGTGACTCCATACCTCCTCTGGATTAACTTCCGGAACAATGAGTGGTACATCTTTATCCATCCTGAAAGCACTGCTGTTATCTACTACCACTACCCCCTTGGAGGCTGCTATTGGTGAAAACTTTTTTGATACCTCTCCTCCTGCTGAAAAGAGTGCAATATCGATATCCTTATCAAAAGAATTTTCATTCAATTCCTCAACTATTATTTTAGCTTTCATACAGGGCTGCCACGCAGAGGAAGATTACGAAAACGGAAAAGGCAT
>CAZUGM010000206.1:0-4110 GCA_964619915.1 uncultured Fusobacteriaceae bacterium
AGAATAAGACGGTAGAGGAAGCCAAGGAAGCCCTGGAAATCTTTAACAGACGTAAGGGACTCGATGAAATATTCAAAGAGCTGGTCAGTACAAGGGATCATAAACAAGGAGAGGTCTATGTAGTATTTGGGGATGAACTGAATATAGAAGCCCTGAAAGATTTCAGCTTTGTATATTCTTTCTATAAAAACGGGAATTCCCAGGGAATTATAGGAGTAGTGGGGCCTAAAAGGATGGCTTATTCTAAAACTGTAGGCCTGGTGGAATACGTCACTGAAGAAGTTAATAATATGATTAATATAGCACTAAAAAAAGGAGACAGTCATGAGTAAGAAAAAAAAGGTTCAAGAAGAAAAAGTAGAAGAAGTGTTAAACGAAGAACAGACAGAAGAAGTTGTAGAGGAAACGTTAGAAGAAAAAGTGGCTAAGATCGAGGCTGATCTTGAAGACTGGAAGAGTGCATATGCTAGAAAGAATGCAGAATTTCAAAATTTTACTAAGAGAAAGCAAAATGAATTAGAAGAATTTAGAAAGTATGCTTCAGAAAAAGTTATCTTAAAAGTATTGGAAGCTGTAGATAATCTTGAAAGAGGAGTTGCGGCATCTTCTGAAACAAAAGATTTTGATTCATTGGTAAAAGGAGTGGAGATGACACTATCTCAAATGCATGGAATTATGAATACAGAAGGTGTAAAACCAATTGAAGCCTTAGGAAAAGAGTTTGATCCTCATCTTCATCAAGCTGTGATGACAGAAAACTGTGAAGATATAGATAACGATCATATCATAATGGAATTACAAAAAGGGTATAAAATGAAGGACAGAGTAATCAGACCTTCAATGGTAAAAGTTTGTAAAAAATAATATTTATTGATAGAAATATCCAAGTAAAAAATAAAATTATAATATAAGGATAGTGTCTTGCACTTATCCATGATAATAGGAGGCAATATAAAATGGGAAAAATAATAGGAATTGACTTAGGAACAACTAACTCATGT
The DNA here is from genome assembly GCA_964619915.1 of uncultured Fusobacteriaceae bacterium. Classification (GTDB taxonomy): domain Bacteria; phylum Fusobacteriota; class Fusobacteriia; order Fusobacteriales; family Fusobacteriaceae; genus Psychrilyobacter. Next base: position 1,002 of record CAZUGM010000206.1, read on the forward strand.
GTATCAGTAATGGAAGGTGGAAACTTTACAATAATAACAAATGCAGAGGGAGTAAGAACTACACCTTCAGTTGTAAACGTAAAAGATAACGGTGAGATCATAGTAGGAGAGATAGCTAAAAGACAAGCTGTTACTAACCCGGATTCTACAGTAGCATCTATAAAGACTCATATGGGAGAAGCTCATAAGGTAAATATGCACGGGAAGGACTACAGCCCTCAAGAGATCTCAGCAATGATCTTAAAGAAATTAAAGAAAGATGCTGAAAGCTACTTAGGGGAAGCAGTAACTGAAGCAGTAATCACAGTACCTGCATATTTCTCAGATGCACAAAGACAAGCAACTAAAGATGCAGGAGTAATCGCAGGATTAGACGTAAAAAGAATCATAAACGAGCCTACTGCAGCAGCATTAGCTTATGGATTAGATAAAAAGGAAGAGGAAAAAGTATTGGTATTCGACTTAGGAGGAGGTACATTTGACGTATCTATCTTAGAGATCGGAGACGGTGTAGTAGAAGTATTATCAACATCTGGAAACAACCACTTAGGTGGAGATAACTTTGATAAAGAGATCATCAACTGGTTAGAATCAGAATTCAAAAAAGAAACTGGATTAGACCTGTCTAACGACAAGATGGCAGTACAAAGATTAAAGGATGCAGCTGAAAAAGCAAAGAAAGAATTATCTACAATGATGGAAACTCCTATATCATTACCATTTATCACAATGGATGCTACAGGACCGAAGCATTTAGAGATGAAATTAACTCGTGCTAAATTCAACGAATTAACTTCTGATTTAGTAGAAGCTACAAAGGAACCTGTAAGAATAGCTCTTAAAGATGCAGGATTAACTCCTTCAGACATCGATGAGATCTTATTAGTAGGTGGATCTACAAGAATACCAGCAGTACAAGAGTGGGTAGAATCATTCTTAGCTAAATCTCCTAACAAAGGAATCAACCCTGATGAAGTAGTAGCAGCAGGAGCGGCAATCCAAGGTGGAGTATTAATGGGAGACGTTAAAGACGTATTATTATTAGACGTAACTCCATTATCATTAGGAATCGAAACTTTAGGTGGAGTATTTACTAAGATGATAGAAAAGAACACAACTATACCTGTAAAGAAATCACAAGTTTACTCTACAGCTGTAGATAACCAGCCGGCAGTATCGATCAACGTATTCCAAGGAGAGAGATCAAAGGCTGCAGACAACCATAAATTAGGAGACTTCAACTTAGAAGGAATCCCAGCAGCACCAAGAGGAGTACCTCAAATCGAAGTAACATTTGATATTGATGCAAACGGTATCGTACATGTAACTGCAAAAGAATTAAGAACTGGAAAAGAAAACAAAGTAACTATAACAGGATCTACAAACCTTTCAGAGGAAGAGATCGAAAGAATGAAGAAAGATGCGGAAGCTCATGAAGCTAAAGACAAGAAATTCAAAGATCTAGAAGAGGCTAGAAACAAAGCTGATATGATCATTTCATCTACTGAAAAATCTCTTGAAGAGCATGGAGATAAAGTAACTGAAGAGGAAAAAACTGCTATCACAGAAGCGGTAGAAGGATTAAAAGCTGTTAAAGATGGAGAGGATAAAGAGGCTATCGATACAGCAATGAAGACTTTAGAAGAAAAAGCTCATAAATTAGCTGAAGAGATATACAAGGAAGCTCAAGCAAAGGCTCAAGCTGAACAAGGTGGAGCTCAAGGCGGAACTGAAAACAAAGCCGATGAAGATGTAGCAGAGGCAGAAGTAGTAGACTAAGAACCCTCTTCCTTATGGTAGAATAAAGGGATAAATATAGAAGAGGCTAAGCTTGAAAAATGGTTTAGCCTCTCTTCTTGTATGGTGTGGAAATCTATATTTTTATATTTTTCAATTGGTGTCCGAAAGGACAGAGGAGATAAAAAATAACTTGAAATAGGGGGATACAATAGATGTTAAAATTAGAGAGAATGTCAGAATCGGACTTTAATATGGTAAAGGGAAAAATGATTGCTGATTATGCTAAAGACAAAGTAAAGGTTGGTCACTGGTCGGAAAGAGAAGCTCTGGAACTATCTAAGGAAGCCTTGGATAAAATTTTAAATGAGGGAATATCTACTCCTGATCACTATTTGTTAAATGCCTATGAAGATGAAGTTAAGGTAGGATTTGTTTGGATGAATAAATTTAATAATGAAATGTTTGTAAATAATACCTGCATCTTTGAAGAATTCCAGGAAAAAGAATATGAACTGCAGTTTATCGAGTTGATTGAAGAGAAAGCCAGTGAGATGAATATAAAGAAAATAAATATCCATTCATATGGATATAATGAAAAAAATATAGCAGTATACAAGAAAATGGGATATGATATAACTGATATATATTTAAACAAAGGGATATAACTATAAAAGTTTGACTTTGAATGAGGAGAATAACTATGGGATATAAGATAACCGATGGAATTGCAGAGGCTGTTATAGATAGTCATGGTGCAGAATTAAAGAGTTTAAAATTTTTAAAAACCAACGAAGAATTTATGTGGAATGCTGACCCAAAATTCTGGGGGAGGACTTCACCTGTATTGTTTCCAATTGTAGGCGGGTTAAAGGATGATAAATACAGTTACCACGGGACAACCTATGAGATGGGACAGCACGGGTTTGCAAGGGACAATAAATTTAAGGTTATTTCCCAGGAAGACACTAAAATAGTTTTTTTATTTGAGTCAAATGAGGAAACACTAAAAAAATATCCATTTAAGTTTAAATTTTATATAAAGTACAGTCTGGAAAATGGGGAATTATCCATTGAATACAGGGTAGAAAATCTATCCCATGAGGAGATGTATTTTTCAATAGGAGCACATCCTGCCTTTGCTACTCCTGTGGATAAGGATATTAAAATTTCAGATTATTATCTGGAGTTTGAAAAAAACGAAACAGCCTCGAGACTTCCTTTAGAGGGAAGGAATATATCCAGAAATACCATAAAATTTTTAGAAAACAGTAAAAAAATAGAACTAACTGAACATCTCTTTAAAGATGATTCTCTAATATTTAAAGGATTGGACTCTAAAAATGTATCTTTAAGGTGTAAAAAAAATACC
>CAZUGM010000207.1:0-3153 GCA_964619915.1 uncultured Fusobacteriaceae bacterium
TGTTTCTTAATTCTGGTAAGTTAAATGGTTTTGCAGCTTCTTCAAATGTGAATGTCGGATGCTCATAGAAGATCCACATAGCTTTGGCAGCATCTATGGGTGACCCCCCACCGATTCCAATTATTACATCTGGCTGGAACTTGTTCATAGCTTCTACACCTTTCATAACAGTAGCTACTGAAGGGTCATTTTCTACACCTACGAACAATTCACTCTTTATTCCGGCACCTTTTAAATATTCAACAGCAGCAGGGACCGTTCCATCATTAACTAATCTCTCTGAACCGATAACGATAAACGCCTTAGTTCCTTTAATAGTATTTAAGTGTGATAGCGCGTCCTCTCCGAAATATAGATCTCTTGGTATTGTAAATCTTTGCATATTTGTTTCCTCCTAAAATTCTTTAATATTTTTTACATGGAATTAGTATATATTAAAATTTTTAGAAAAAAAAGAAGGCACTTTTTGGTGGTGTAGTTACCAAAAGGTAGGAATTGTAGGATTAAAGGGGTTTAGAGGGACAAAAAAATAATTTATTTTTTAGGAGTACAACAGATCCTATAAAATATTAGATCAAAAGATTTGTCAGATTGAAAAAAAGTATATTATCTGATATAATTACCTTTAGAAAATTATAAAATAAAATAGAAAATAAGGAATAAAAAATCATCTATAAGGAACAAAAATTTTGATTTAATAGTGATTTTAATAAAAGGAGATAAAGATGGGAAAATTATTAAGAGGTTCAAGTAAAAATGCAAGGTTTTTTATAGTTGATACAAAGGATATAGTACAGGAAGCACTGGATATCCACCAATGCAGTCCTACAGCGATAAAGGCTTTCGGAAGATTTTTGACAGGAGCAGTTATGATGGGGGCTACTCTAAAGGGAGACGACCTGTTAACTGTAAGAACGAATACAGATGGTTTATTGAAACAGATGTTAGCAACTACCGATGCCAACGGAAATGTAAAGGGATATCTGAGTGACCCGGAAGTTGACTTGGAATTAAAAGACGGAGAAGTGCCTAAGGTCGGGGATTTAATAGGAAGAGGATCATTGACTGTGATAAAAGATATGGGATTAAAAGAGCCATATGTAGGGGTATCACAAATAGTCAGCGGTGAAATCGGGGATGATATAGCTTATTATTACTATACGTCGGAACAGACACCATCGGTAGTAGTATTAGGAGTGTCATTGGGTCCTGATATGAGGGTAAAAAATGCCGGAGGATATATGATTCAATTGTTACCGGATGCCAGCGATAATTTTATTACAAAATTAGAGGCTAAGATAAAAGCTATGAGACCCATGACTGAATTATTGGCAGGGGGCATGAACTTAAAGAGGATAGCAAAATTAATCTATGAAGATATGGATTCACAGGATGATTTAGCACTGATTGAAGATTATAGTATCTATGAAGAAAAGAAGATCTCTTACAAGTGTAACTGTAATAAAGATAAATTTTACAAGGGATTAATCACTATAAGAAGGGAAGAATTAGAGGAAGTATTTACAGAAAAACCTGAATTAGAGGTAGAATGTCACTTCTGTAGAAAAAAATATTCATTCACAAAAGATGAATTATTAGGATAGATTTTAAGACTACTAAATTTAGTAGTCTTTTCTTTATATGATATAATAAATTAAAGTAAAAATAAAAGATTTTTTGAGACAGATATGAAAAATTAACGCAGTTTATCTAAATATATATAGGATAAATTTCTAATGGCTGAGGAAATCAGTCTGTGTTCAAAAAGTTTAGAATTTTGGAGGTAGAGAATGAAGTTAGTGGATACGCATTGTCACATAGACAGCGATAGATATGATGAGGACAGGGATAACATTTTAAAAGATATAGAAGAAAACTTAGAATTTGCGGTAAATATCGGCTATGATTTGGACTCTTCTAAAAGATCCATAGATCTGGCAGACAGATATGATTTTATGTATGCTGTGGTAGGAGTTCATCCTACAGATATAAATGGATACAACGATGAATTAGAAGGTCAATTAGAGGGGTTGGCCGGTCATCCCAAGGTGGTAGCAATAGGTGAGATAGGACTGGATTATCACTGGATGAAGGATGAAAAAGAGGAACAGAAAGCTGTATTTCGAAGACAGTTGGAGATGGCCAAAAGAGTAAATAAACCGGTAGTTATCCATACCAGGGAGGCCACCCATGATACTCTGGAAATTTTGAAGGAATATCCTGAAATAAAGGGGATAGTTCACTGCTACCCAGGGTCTTATGAAAGTGCAGCAGAGATTATGGATAACTATTATTTTGGAGTAGGGGGAGTGATTACCTTTAAAAATGCCAAAAAACTTGTAGAAGCTGTGTCCAAGATACCCTTGGACAGGCTGGTGGTAGAAACAGATTCTCCATACCTCACTCCTACACCATTCAGAGGGAAAAGAAATCATCCTATCTATGTGGAACATATAGCCAGAAAGATAGCTGAGATAAAGGAAGTATCCTATGAGGAAGTGGTGAGAGTTACTACGGAAAATGCCAAGAAAATTTACGGGATATAAATTAGGGATATTAGTTAATTTTGGAAATCATTCAAGTTGAATATTAGAGGATCGTGCTCTAAAAATTTGTATAATAAATGTTAGTTGTGGTTAAGAAAAGAGGAGAAAAATAATGAGTATATTAAAGTGTCCTGTATGTCAGGATGAGTTAAATAGAGTTGAAAAAAGTTATAGATGTAAAAATAATCATACCTTTGATATGGGAAAACAGGGGTATGTGAATCTGCATATGTCCAACGAGAAGAGGAGTAAAAATCCCGGGGATGACAAGGAGATGATAGTTTCGAGGAAAAACTTTTTGGAGAAGGGATATTATAAAAAAATATCAGAAACTCTGAATGAAAGTATAAAAAAGGAGATAACCGATAAAGGTAGTATAAATATCTTAGACATAGGATGTGGGGAGGGATACTATACCAACCTTTTGAGGAACAGTCTGGACGAGGGAGATATAGATTCACATATTGTCGGGATAGATATATCTAAAGAAGGGATTATCCATGCTGCCAGAGCCTACAAGGGGATTGAGTGGATAGTGGCAAGTGGATCAAACCTTCCCATTGCAAGTGAGTCACTGGACTATGTAATCTGTATGTTCAGTTATATA
>CAZUGM010000207.1:3179-3493 GCA_964619915.1 uncultured Fusobacteriaceae bacterium
TGTCAGTACGGGAGAATATCATCTGGTAGAGATTAAAGAGGTAGTCTATGACAAACTGAAGATGGATTACTACAGACCCACCCAGGATATAGTGGACGGATACAGCCATAAAGAGCTGATAAATGTAAAATATGAAAGTCAATTAGAAGACGAAAAAGATATAAAAAGTTTATTTGATATGACTCCCTACAGGTGGAAAAGTCCCAAGGATGGAGTGGAAAGACTGTTAAATTTATCTAAACTAAAGATAACGGTGGATGTAAATATAGATATTTTTGAAAATGCAACGGAAAATCTTTCTTCAAGAATATACA
>CAZUGM010000207.1:3503-4098 GCA_964619915.1 uncultured Fusobacteriaceae bacterium
TTTTGAAAAAAACTACAATTAAAAATTGAACCACGAATTACACGGATTTATATGAATTTGTACGAAAAATAAAGTATAAATGAGTGATAGTTCCTATATAAATTAGGAAAGACAAAAAGACGCAGAGTAAAATTTATTTTTTTATCAAAAAAGTTAAGAGATAGATTACGGAGTAATCTATCTCTTATATGATATCCCTTTAGGGAAAATCGTAAAGGGAAAGGGTGGATTACCATGATTATAGGATTAGGAACGGATATAGTAGAAATCTCAAGGATAAAAAAAGCCATTGAAAGGACTTCTACTTTTTTAGAAAAGGTGTATACAAAAAAAGCCTTGTCCGGCGAGAGCGATGATTCGCAGCGGACCGGTGCGCCGACCGGTTTCGACTCGGCCGGCATCAGGTACCCGCCGACGGTGACCGCCGGCTGCCCATCCACAGCCAGAACATTGTCTTCATGCCGCCGAGCGTACGGGCCGGGGCGGGCGCGGGGCAGACCCTTGCAATGCCGGTCGCGAGTGTGCAATGACTTCGCATGGTAGGGCACAGCGGCGGCCCTGGCCAGGGGGTGGTGGTGGCGCGTCGGCGCGCGTA
>CAZUGM010000208.1:0-312 GCA_964619915.1 uncultured Fusobacteriaceae bacterium
ATCCCCCCTCATCTCAGACAACATGCAAAATCCTTCGTACCCCTGGGTAAATTCAGGACGCTGGTTTACAGGCAATAGATTATGAAGTTCAATTCCTATCTGAAGTGCGTTGACTAACTGATCTTTAGCCGTCCCCGGATGCACACTTCTACCGGTTATCTTTATCTTGGCACTTGCAGCATTGAAATTTTCATACTCCACCTCTCCTAATCTTCCGCCGTCGATAGTGTAGGCAAATTCAGCTCCGAATTTTTCTACATCAAATAAGTTTGCCCCTCTTCCTATCTCCTCGTCAGGTGTGAATCCTATTCT
>CAZUGM010000208.1:404-2181 GCA_964619915.1 uncultured Fusobacteriaceae bacterium
TATTCCATAGCTGTCAATATCTCAGCAATACCAGCCTTATCATCTGCTCCTAAAAGGGTAGTCCCGTCAGTTGTGATAAGGGTCTCCCCTATATATGAATCCAGTTCCTTAAAATCATTGGGAGATAGAACTATATTTTTTTCCTCATTTAACACTATGTCCCCGCCGTTGTAATCCACAAATTTAGGTTTTATATCCTTTCCTGAAAATGCAGGTGCAGTATCCATATGTGCTACAAATCCAAAAGTCGGAACATCCTTATCTGTATTACTGGGCAGAGTTGCCATTAAATATCCATTTTCATCCAATGTTACCTCTTCCAATCCCAATCCTATCATCTCATCTTTTAAAAAAACAGCCAGTTTCAGTTGCTTTTCTGTACTCGGACATGTTACTGAGTTTTCATCTGATTTTGTATCAAACTTCACATAATTTATAAATCTTTCTACTAATTTTGACATTTTTCTATCCCCCAATTTTTATTTTTTCTATAATCTAATATAGTCATTATAAAATATACCACATTTATATAAATTTTATACTTGCACAGTCAAATAAATTGAGATTATTTCCAGTTTATAAGTATAAATTTTCCATTAAATTTAATATTTTTATATTCCCTGTCCAGTATCTCTATAAAATCATACTTATTCAAAATATAATCTTTGCTGTTATAATTAAAAGTTGATCCCTTATCCAGAGAGAATATGAAGAGCTTTTGACCGGTGAATAAATTATTTTTACCGCAAATGTTATTCAGATCCACCTCTGCATGTTGAGGATCCCAGATCAAATTAAAGTCCAGAACCTGTTTTTCATTTTTTGATCCTATCTCATCCTTCCCGTCAAAAAAAAAAAGATCATCTTCATGCAGTTCTATCACTTTATTTTTCCTGGTCAGTGTCACTTTATTTTCAAGTATTATTAAGATCCTCTTATACCCTGAAAAATCTGAAAATTTACTGGATCCAGGTTCGATAGATGCGCTGGATATCCTTATATTAAAATCTTTCCTGTCTCTATAGAGTTCCCTGGTGATCCCTCCGCTCCACCTGTTTCCTGTTATTTCCTTTAAATTCTTTTTTTTCATAAACAACTCCTCTAAAATTAAATATCTTTCTATTTAAATTTTGAAATACATATCCCGCTTAAGACTAAAAACATCCCCACTGCCCCGCTGACGGTTATTACCTCGTTTAAAAATAATGTACCTATTATTGCTGTTGTAGGTATCTCAACTAAACTGATGATGCTGGCTTTTACCACAGGAATATAGTTTATCGCTTTTAAAAATAAAAAAAATGCAATCCCTGTCGGTAAAAGACCCAGCAAAAGGGAGGCAGCTATAATATGATTGTTGCTGTATTCTGATATTAGATTTCCAAAGTCACAGAATACAAGTACCACTATGGCACCTATACCAAAAGCATAGGAAGTTATTACTTCGCTGTCATATTTCCCCTCTAATTTTTTACTGAATATAGGAAACAGGCCGTAGGTTATCCCCGATAAAATACCAAAACCAATTCCCACTACATCAAAATTTATTTTCTTTATATCCCCGTTAACTATTACAAATATACATCCGATGAGGGTAACGGCCAACGAAATCAGATTAAATTTTGTAAGTTTTTCTCTGAATACTAAGCTTGAAAATATCATTGTAAATAGCGGCCCTGTACAAACTAATAGTGTAGCGACTATAGAGCCCGATATATTTACAGAATTATAATAAAATATATTGGTACAGGCCTGTGTTATTATCCCTATCATCAAT
>CAZUGM010000208.1:2248-4075 GCA_964619915.1 uncultured Fusobacteriaceae bacterium
ACTTTTCTTTTCCTTTTTTGGATAAAAAAACAGCTGTCAATAAAAATCCAAAAAACAACCTGTTGAATGCTATCTCATAGGGGGTTAATCCCAGACTTCCTAAAACTACTCCTAACCCTCCCATTGTTGCCCAAATTATCCCTGCCAGTAAGGCAAAAAAGCAGCCTTTTCTTTCCATGATTATCCCCTCCTTTTTATACCCGAATAGTACTCCAAAGCTATGAAATAAGCAACCTATTTTTTACTTATTTTTAATCTTTTTTTCGACCTATTTTAGGGGTGAATAATTAAGTTAGATTTTCTTGATAGAAGGATTTTTTTTCTTAAAATAAATTAGTAAATAAATACTCTTTGGAGTATAATCATCTTAAAAACTATATATTCAACAAGGAGTGAGTCATGCTAAAAGAGATCAATTTTACCTTTAACAACTATATGAAGGCATTTAAATTCATAGAACAGAATAAATTAAAAAAGTTTTATCTTATTCCGGGAATCATCAACATAATCCTCATAACCTTATTTTATTTTTTGAGCAGATTTATCGGAGGGACTTTAATAGAGTTTACGAGTAAACTTTTAGGAGGAGATCTGAATTCATTTATCCAGTTTATTTTAAAATTTATCATCTATCTGACAATTTTTGCCATCTATTATCTGGTCTATAAAACATTGATCCTGATCATTCTTTCCCCCTTTTTAAGTTACATATCGGAAAGGACTGAATCAATTCTTACAGGGAAGGAATTTAACTTCAGCTTTAAGGAAAACTTATACTTTATGAAAAGAGGGATAGTTGTTACGGTTAAATCATTTTTAAGGGAATTCGTAATGACCTGTATCATCCTGCTTTTATTCTTTATTCCCCTTGTAAATGCAGCCATTCCGGTATTGTTATTTATGGTCCAGTCATATTATATCGGGTTTTCATTTATCGACTATACTCTGGAACGGCATGATTTTCAGACAGGTACCGATCTTATCCGTAAAAACCCTATATTTTTCATGATCAATGGAGGGCTGTTCACGATATTGCTTTTTATTCCCCTCATAGGAATATTCATAGCACCATTAGCCACAGTAGTGGCTACAACAACAGGGACACTGGAATTGATCGAGGAGAATAAAAAGGGCTGATTTGCCTTCTAAGGCTTTCTAAAAACTTCCCCTTGTGTTTATACCTTCAGTATCGAAATTTATTAAATAAGAAGCTCTTCTATCTATTGAAAACACTGGGCTAGAGAGTCAAAAAATATATTCGTCCACCAGAAACACTAATTGTCCACCTCATGGACTAATCGTCCATCTGGTGGACGTTTTTAGGCTATAAATAGGGGTTGAATTACAGTAATTCGACTCTCCTCATTTTTATGAGATTCTGCGAGTATTCAAAAAGGCACATTAGGATTATGAACTTACACCACTTTTCCGGACTAAAAATAGTCTAAGGAAAGGTGGTGTTTTTATATGTCCAAGTATGGTGTAGAATACAAGAAAAGCGTTTTAGCTTATCTAGATAAAAATGGAATTATTGCTACGAAAAGTAAAGTTGGTCATAATCATTCTGTTATCAATAGGTGGAAACAGAAGGGTGAGACTGTGGGATTTATGCGAAAAGAAAATAAAATGTATTCAAGAGAAGAAAAATTAAACATTTTAAATTATTATTGGAAGTTTGGAAGATCAGAAACAGAAAGAGAGTACGATGTATCAAATTCAACGTTCTATAAATGGGAGAGGCTATTTAGAGAATATGGTTCCAAGGGAGTAGATTGGAACGGGAGAGGAAGAAAGCCAAAGAAATTGGGCGAAAAAAAAGATTTAAAC
>CAZUGM010000209.1:0-4053 GCA_964619915.1 uncultured Fusobacteriaceae bacterium
AGGATAACCAAGGAACAGATCGAAAGATCCAATAAGGAACTCCAGCTGAACAATCCGGTAAAACAAGTGGTAGAACAGCCTAAAAGAACTGAACCCAGAGATATGAAGAAGGTTAAAATTATTGAGAGCAGTGAAGGGAAGAAGATCCTCTTTGGACGTGGGATGATCAAGGGATCAACCAATGATTTTTCAGAGTTCAATGAGATCTATCCCGGGGAAGTATGTACCCTGGAAGGAGAAGTCTTCAAGGTTGAGCAAATTGAGATAAAAAATAAATGGAGAATTGTAAAATTTGGAATGACCAACCATAAAGATTCGATCTCCATTAAGATATTTACAAAGATAGAAAATAAAGTGGATATTAAAGCCGGAATGATTAAAACCATGAGTGGGTCTGGGGTCGAACCAAGGGAAAAAAGGAAAATGACCAGTATACCAACAACGAAGATATCCTGGCTGCAACAAATGTAAATGCCATTGACTCCAAAACTGTTGTGAGAAAAGATGAGGCGGAAGTAAAGAGAATTGAACTCCATGCCCATACTAAGATGAGTGACATGGCAGGACTCATCGATGCAAAGGATCTCATCAAACATGCTCACTCTTGGGGACACAAGGCCATTGCCATAACTGACTTTGGTGTAACTCATTCATACCCGTTTGCTTTTAATGCAGCTAAAGGAATGGAAGATTTTAAGGTGATCATGGGGTGTGAAGCCTATGTAGTAGACGATGCAGTCAAGATGGTAAAAAATGCAAAAGATAATACCATAGAAGATGAAACATATATAGTCTTCGATATAGAAACTACCGGATTTGACCCACATAATGACGAGATAACAGAGATAGGAGCAGTAAAATTAAAGGGAACTAAGGTTATAGACAGATTTTCTACCTTTGTTAACCCCAACAAACCTATCCCTGAAAATATAGTTAAACTTACTGGGATTACCGATGAAATGGTGGCAGATGCTCCTCAGATCGAGGAAGTTTTACCTAAATTTTTAGAATTTTCCAAAGACGCTACCATGGTAGCCCACAATGCAAAATTTGATATTGGTTTTATCCAGACAAAGTTAAAAACCAGACTGGACCAGAACTACGATCCGGCTGTAATAGATACCCTGTTGTGGGGTAGAAATATCCTGAAAGAACTTAAAAGACATAATTTGAAAGCTATGGCAAAACATCTAGGTGTTGAGCTCGATAACCACCATAGAGCTGTAGATGATGCTGAAGCTACAGCACATATATTTGTAAAGATGATGAATATGGTTCTGACAAAGGGAGCTTATAAATTAAGTGAGATAGATAATGTTTATGAAACTGATGTAAAGCTCATGGATACATTTAATACTATGATCCTGGTTAAAAACCAGAAGGGGCTGAGGAACCTGTATGAATTGGTTTCAAGAGCTCATATTGATTTTTACGGTCAGAAAAAACCTAGAATACCTAAATCTCTCCTCACCGAGCTCCGGGAAGGGTTGATCTTAGCCAGCAGTGGTAGTGGTACTTTCAGAAATGAAGGGGAACTTACAAAAGCTTATCTCCGTGGTACGGCTAAATCTGAGATTGAAGAATTGGCAAAATACTATGATTATTTTGAGATCCATCCAAGGGGTACATATACAGAATTAGTGGAGAAAAAAGAAGTGGAATCATATAACAGTATCATTGAGATGAATAAATATTTTGTTGAGTTAGCTGAAAAACAAGGCAAGATTGTCGTAGCTACTGGAGATGTTCAGTACCTAAACCCAGATGAGCACCTTACTCGTAGTGTACTCCGATATGGTAGTGGAATGGCATTTAATTCATGGCAATATGATAACCAGCTTTATTTCAGAACTACCAGTGAGATGATTGAGGAGTTTTCTTATCTAGGGGAGAAAGCGGCAAATGATGTGGTTATTGATAACACTCATAAGATCAATGATATGATTGAGAAGGTCCAGCCTATTCCAGATGGTTTTTACCCTCCTAAGATGGACAATGCAGAGGAAGAAGTTAGGGATATGACCTACAACAAGGCATATAAAATATATGGTAATCCACTGCCGGCTCATATTGAAAAAAGAATAGACAGAGAATTAAAAGCTATCATTGGAAACGGCTTTGCAGTATTATATCTGTCAGCTCAAAAATTAGTAAAGGAATCCCTGGATAATGGATACCTGGTAGGATCAAGGGGATCGGTAGGGTCTTCACTGGTAGCATTTATGATGGATATCACCGAAGTAAATGCTCTTTACCCCCACTATGTATGTCCTGAATGTCAATATTCAGAATTTATGGATAAAGAGGGAAGCGGAGTGGACCTCCCTCCTAAAAAATGTCCTGAATGCGGCTCAGAACTCACCCGTGACGGTCACTCTATACCATTTGAAGTATTTATGGGATTTAACGGAGATAAGGTACCGGATATAGACCTTAACTTCTCCGGAGAATACCAGGGGACTATCCACAAGTATTGTGAGGTTTTGTTTGGAAAGGAAAATGTATTTAAAGCAGGAACTATTTCCACCTTAGCTGAAAGAAATGCTTATGGATATGTAAGAAAATTTTCAGAAGAAAACAATCAGCCCATGAGAGGTGCTGAGATGGAAAGGTTGGCCAAAAAATGTGAAGGGGTTAAAAAGACTACAGGACAGCATCCCGGCGGAATGATCATCGTTCCCGAGGGAAAATCTATAGATGACTTTACCCCTGTGCAAAGGCCTGCAAATGATCAAAATTCGGATTCCATAACTCCCCATTATGATTACCATGTAATGGATGAACAGCTGGTAAAACTAGATATATTAGGGCATGATGATCCTACTACCATAAAATTATTACAGGATCTTACAGGGGTAAATATCTATGATGTTCCCTTGGCAGATCCAGATACTCTGAGACTATTTTCCACAACTGAATCACTGGGGGTAACACCAGAGGAAATTGGTTCAGTAGTTGGAACCTATGGAGTACCAGAATTCGGAACTGGATTCGTAAGACAGATGTTGGTAGATACCAAACCGACAACCTTTGCAGAACTCTGTCGTATTTCAGGGCTGTCCCATGGAACAGATGTCTGGCTGAATAATGCCCAGGAATTTGTCAGAAAAAAAGAGGCTACCCTGTCTGAAGTAATCTCAGTAAGAGACGACATTATGAACTACCTGATCGATTCAGGGATCGAAAAAGGTCTGGCCTTTAAGATCATGGAGTTTGTCAGAAAAGGTAGACCCAGTAAAGATCCAGACACCTGGGAAGAATATTCAAATGTCATGAAGGGAAGAAAAGTCCCTGCCTGGTATATAGAGTCATGTAAGAGAATAAAATATATGTTCCCTAAGGGACATGCTGTAGCCTATGTTATGATGGCGATGAGGATAGCTTATTTCAAAGTTCATTATCCCCAGGCCTTTTATACTGCATACCTGACTCGTAAAGCAGATGATTTTGATTCCGACTTTATGCTTACCTTAGATGGTATAAAAAGCAAGATAAAGGAGTTAAACAATGAACCCCGAATGGATGTAAGACAAAAAGGGCAGATGGCACTATCTGAGATTATTCTGGAAATGAATGCCCGTAAAGTAGAATTTTTAGGAGTGGATGTTTATCAATCTGATGGTTTTAAATTTAAGATTGAAGGTGACAAGATAAGGATCCCTCTCATTGCTGTAAATGGATTAGGAGCAGCAGTGGTTGAAAACATGCTCAAGGAACGTACTGGAAGAACTTTTTCATCCTATGAAGATCTCAAGAGGAGAACCAAAGCTTCAGCTACAATAATTGAGAAATTAAAAGAATTAGGGGCAATAGAAGGATTAAGTGACACAGACCAGAGAAGTTTATTCTAAAAATTATATAGATAATCATTTTTTTAATACGTTCAGTGGATACCACTGAACGTATTTTTTATTCTAATAAATTTTGACATCCCCAACTATAGTGCAAGAATTCTGATCAAAACATACTTTTTCAAAATTTTTTTAAAAAAATATGCCAAAAAAAAGGAATTTAGTTGTAAAAAAAGAATATAAAATTGTAGTTTAAGTTATA
>CAZUGM010000210.1:0-4014 GCA_964619915.1 uncultured Fusobacteriaceae bacterium
GTCACATATTTCTTTTCCTTTAATTCCTCTATAACTCCCGGCATTATGTCGTGGTAGTGAGATTCACCGAAATATGTATCAAATTCAATGTCCAATCTCTTATATATCTTGTTGTATTCATTTAACGATACCTCTATAAACTCCTTCCAAAGTTTATAGTTTGCCTCGTCACCTTCATGTAATTTTTTTAATTCCAGTCTTGCCTGATCGTTTAATTCCTCATTGTGCTCTGATTCCACAGCAAATTTTACATATACCCTCTCTAATTCATCGATAGGAGCCGCTTCATATGCATCTTTATCCAGCCAGTTTCTGTATCCGATGATTAATTTTCCAAACTGAGTTCCCCAGTCACCTATATGGTTATCTGCTACTGTGTTATATCCTAAGTGGTTATATATTCTCTTGATAGAATCACCTATGATAGTAGATCTAAGATGACCTATATGCATTCTTTTGGCGATATTAGGAGAAGAGTAATCTATGATTACATCTCCATGGGTATCTAAAAATGAAAAATCATATTTTTCAGTAGTCATGGTATTTATTCTTTTTCCTAAATATTCTTCCTTAAGATATATGTTAATAAATCCAGGTCCTGCTATCTCTAACTTTTCAATGATCTCGTTCTCAAAGAATCCTTCTAATAATTTAGTAGCTATGGCTCTTGGATTATTTCCTATTATTTTAGAATTCATCATGGCAAAGTTTGTCTGGAAATCTCCAAATTTATCGTTTGTAGCCGGCTGGATATCAACTTCCCTTAACCCTTCTACCCCTTCAAATGAATTTTCTACCATTTGATTAAATATACCTGCTATCTCTTTTTCAATAAGTAACATATTTTCAACTCCTATTTCTTCCAATTTTATAATTTATTTACTTTATATTTTAACATATTTAATTAGAATTTTGGATTTTTTTTCCCCATATATTTTTTGCCATGGATTTTTAAAATTTATTATTCTATCTCCCTTTTATAATTATAAATTAACTCCTAAAACATAGAACGCGGATCAAATCTAATTAAGAATTATAATTTTTGCAGATCAGAAAATTTTCTTTTTTGCCATCAATCTACACAAATTAAATCATTTTACTGCTAAAGCACAGAAGTTTTAAAGACCTTATTTTTGACACAGAGATTCACTGAGATAGGATACGAAGGATTACGAGTATTAATTTTTTTCATACTTAAGGAAAAAAATTAAATATATAAAATTTTTTATAACTAGAAAAAATTTAAAATGTATAATGAGAGATTTACCGAGATTTCTCGGTATACTCTCTTTTTCTCTGGGTATCTCTGGGTTCAAGTTTTTTTATATTCTTTTCTTGGTTTTAAAATGAAGTTTATAGTCGTTCTACGTCAGCAGTGCTGTTCCTACAATGACAATCGTGACAGAGGTTATTGCTTCGTCTTCCCCATTTAGGGGAAGACGTAACGAGGAAGCTAAAGAACCTCCTTGGTTTTGAACTGTTTTTTTTTTGACTCTAATCCTTTTTCTAGATGTTACCCTACTCCTCAGTACACTTCTTGCGAGTTTCGTCGCACCAACTATGCCCGTCAGGCATCCCAATAAGAAACGGGGATTCATGGACTTTCCCCTATGACATCATTTAGAAAAAGTCTGGTTTTCTTTGGTTCGTTTCTTTTTCAGATAAAAAGTAAATGAACCCGTATCAAAGACGGAAACTATGAACTTTCTATCTTTGTCACAGATTTCTTAAATTACTGCAGATTATTAAGTTGAAAATTTAATATATGAATATTATTTTTTTCTTTATAATTTCATCAAAAAAAATAATATAGAGGATAGATTTTAATCTATCCTCTATATTATTTTTTCTATCTTTTATGCCATCTCTTCTGCAACTTTGTATTCTTCCACTGCTTCCACTCTGTTATATTTCTTATAGAAAACTACTATAAGCATCAGTGAAGCAACTATATATATAGTCCCTGTAACATAGTAAGCCAGTGCATACCCTCCCGGTCTATTGAATAAAAAGTTCATTCCCAGTCCACCGGCTACAAATTGTGCTGATCCCTGGATTATAAATATTATTGAACTATAAGCCGGTCTCATCTCTTTAGATACAAACTCCATAGGCAGACTTTGTTGTACCGGCTGGGAAGCATTCATAAATCCTGATCTTAAAAATAATGCCATCCCAATAGCTATTACCTTATAAGCTCCAAACATAGCTCCATTTGCTATCACCATCATAAATGGTATAGATACAAGGGCTAACCCTCCTAAAGCTCCTACCCTTCCAATTTTCTTTACTATCCAAGGTGATACTGCTACAAATATTACCATTGCAAAGTATTGGTATGAGATAAGCGAAGAAGTTGTAGCTCTGTCTATTCCCATTCTGCTCAAATAAATTGGGAAATATGGTGTTATTAGGGCAGCTCCCAATCTGATCAAGAATCCAAAAGCCAGGAAGAAGATAACATATTTATTGGCAAAATCTTTCCAGTTTGTTTTTACCTTTGTTTTCTTCGTATCTGATGTTACTTTTGTATAATCTGCCTTCACTTCCTTTATCATAAATACAGGAATCATAGTAACCAAAGCTACACCTATAAACATTAGGAGTACATCACTATGGGCTCCTATATACTGAGTCAACTGCTCCGGGCTGAAGTTCTTGATATCCTCTGTAAGCTTGCTTCCCTTTTCATATGAAAGACCCAGTCTAGAAGAGAATCTAGTTGCAATCAGTCTTCCTCCAACCCAGGTTCCTATTACCATCCCTAAGATATTTGTCCAGATTGTTGTAGAAAAAACTTTTTGTTTCTCTTCCTCTGTAGTATAGCAGCTTAAAAATGGAGGAAGGATAGCGTCAAACATACACACTCCTATCATCACAAGCCCTGCACATATAAATACGATAGAAACATTACTGACTTTAGTTATCATAAGTATCCCTGCACTTATAATCACCGGTCCTGTAAGAAGGATTTTTTTATATCCTACCTTAGGGATAAAAAACAACAGTCCTGCTCCTCCTACAAATCCAATACCCATTATTATAGACATACTGGCCGCTACTGCTTTAGTGCTTTCCGAAGCATCTAAAAAAGTTACCATAGTATCCAATGCTACTCCTGCTAAGATCCC
Source organism: uncultured Fusobacteriaceae bacterium (assembly GCA_964619915.1). Lineage (GTDB taxonomy): Bacteria > Fusobacteriota > Fusobacteriia > Fusobacteriales > Fusobacteriaceae > Psychrilyobacter. The sequence goes on from CAZUGM010000210.1 coordinate 3,132, forward strand.
CATAAAAGCGTAAATAACAATAAATAACCACGTGTTCAGTTTTTTTCTCTTTCTCTCCTCCATCTTCTTCCCCCTTGTTAAATTTTATTAAAAATAATTACTTTTTTCACACAATGACTTAAAAAAATAGCTTTTGTACTATTTTAAAGTACTTTCACCACCTTTATAACATTATTATATAACATTTGAATGAAAAGTCAATAGTAAATTAAGAATTTTTTAAGTTTTTTAAGAAAAAAACTATGTTTTGTTTCTCAAAGCTAATAGTATCAATGGTCATCTTCACAATATTAATATTAGTTTCCTCATTGAATCCACCGATATTATATGCCTCACCAAGTTTTCCACCATCTATTACCATATCTATCCCTTTACAGTGATCCTCTACGTAGAGCCAGTCTCTGACCTGTTTCCCGTCTCCATATACCGGTAACTTTTTCCCTTCCAATATATTTTTAATAATTAATGGAATCAATTTTTCAGGAAAATGATAAGGACCATAATAAAAAAAGAGGTAAATACCTCTCTTAAACTTTATCATTAATTCATAGGTACACAGATTAGGTCTGATAAGAGCTATAATTTCCACTGATCTAAAACTCAACCCTTCAACACACTAAGAAAAGAGATAATGAGGTACACTAAAAAGCTCTTATTTTAACTTAAACTCTTTTTCTCTTCTTTTCACTTTCAATTGTACATTGTCTTTTTAATCCCGTGCAAACAAATCTCTCGTATAGATTTTTTCACTAACGTCATTTAACTTATCACATAGTCTGTTTGTCACTATCACATCAGAAATTTTCTTAAATTCATCTAAATCCCTGATCACTTTAGAATTAAAGAAACTCTCTTCCTCCAATACCGGTTCATAGACTACTAC
>CAZUGM010000211.1:0-1516 GCA_964619915.1 uncultured Fusobacteriaceae bacterium
TGGACTTATCTCTGCTCTCCTTCCACAGGGTGAAATTACACGGTGGGGTGTCTCTATAGCCGACACATGAAAATCCCTTGCTGTTCTCATAAATATTTTTACCACATCTGGGACAGACTCCGATTATCTCCCTCTCTGAATCGTTGTATACCCTGGGTATATCTATATTCTGGCCTATAATTCTCCGAAGTTCCTCAGTGACCAGATCGATAGTTTCCTGGATAGTGCTGTTTCCCTTATATACTTTTTTTAGGAGTTTGGAAAATTCTACAGTTTTTGTTTTATATAGGTCTATATTTAATTTATCCAGTGTCTCAACCACTTTTTTCCCCAATGGTTCCAGAGAAAAATTAGATCCCTTTTGGGATATATATTCATATTTTTTGGCATTCTCTATTATCCCCGTTCTTGTAGCTTCGGTTCCTATTTCGATCCCTTTTAATATAGCCTTATACTCATCCTCTTCGGTGTCACTGTCCTTCCTAAATGGATTTTTCAAATGGGCTGACAGTTCCCTCTCCGACACTTTTTTAGGGGGCTTAGTCTCCTTTAATTTTTTTTGGAACTCAACTTTGAAGGTATCTCCTACAATAAAGTTTGGCAGCTTATTTTCAAAAGTTGCAGGTTCATACCTGTAAAATCCAATCTGTACCACACTCTCTCCTGAAAGTTTGAATTTTTCATCTCCTACACCTATTGTGACCACAACCTTGGCTGTGATGGTTTCCTCAGCTACAAAGTTTGAGATAAAACGATTCAGGATAGTTTCATAGATTATTTTTTCCCGGCCGTTTAAATTGTTCTTGGGAAATTTCATAGTTGGGATTATTGCACTGTGGCTCTCCACCTTATCATCATCAAATATCTTTTTGGAATCTCTGAACTTTACATTGTGATCCTTTGAGAGTGCTTTGAGAAGCTGTTTAACCTTCCCCTTTTCATTTACAGCCAGATATTCCGTATTTGTCCTGGGATATGTGATATACCCATTTTCATATAATTTCTGGATTACTTCCAAAGATCCTTTAAAATCTATCTTATTTTTTTTTGAGAGCTGGGACTGTAATTTTGACAGTGAAAATAGTTTCCCCGGCTGTTTTTTTATCTCCTTGTTTTCCTTGGATAAAACTACCCCTTCACAGGAATTCAATTCTTCACACTTTGAATCTGCTTTTTTCTCATCTTTTATGAGATATTTTGTGCTTTTAGACAGTTTAAATTTAACCTCATCCTTTTCACATTCACTCTCAAGCTGGATATATTTTTTCTTAACGAATTTATCTATGGCTGTATCCCTGTCATAGATAAATTTTAATACAGGTATCAATACCCTTCCTACCGGCATCAATTGACCACTTTTCAGGGTTATATACCTGGTCAAATTTATACCGAAGAGCCAGTCCATTACAGTTCTGGAATATCCCTCAAATGCTAACCTTATAAACTCCCTGTCGGGTTTTATATTTTTTACTTCCTCTACGATGGTCTCCTTGGTCTGCTCCGGGAGCCAGAGTCT
>CAZUGM010000211.1:1526-4011 GCA_964619915.1 uncultured Fusobacteriaceae bacterium
GGCCGAAAGCGCGGCTATCAATGCCCCTTGAGGCGCGAACCACCAGCCCGACCACAGCGGCAGCATGGCCGCCGCCACCACCAGCGCCGCGGCCCAGGCGACACTTGCCAGCAGCCCCCCCAGCGGCATCAACCGTGGCAGCCAGAGCACTGCTCCGGGAGCCAGAGTCTGTATACCTCTTTATTTGTTTTGGATTCCTTTATAATCCTGTCTATTATTATCTGTCCCTCTCTGTCTGCATCCCCGCAATTGATAATTCCTTCTACATCTTCCCTCTCCATAAGATCTTTGAGGACTTTAAATTGTTCAGCCACTCCCTTGCTTTCCTTTAATTTAAATTTAAACTTCCGTGGTGTAAAGGGTAGTTCTACCTCCTTCCACTTCATCTTCTGTCCGAAATAATCATCTACATTGGATAGTTCGAACAGATGCCCGAATGCCCATGAAACAATATATTTTTCCCCTTCTATATAACCGTTTCCTCTTTTTTTCAGCCCCAGTGCACCGGCTATATTTCTTCCTAAACTTGGTTTTTCCGCTATAATCAATTTTTTCATTTTTTTACTCCTCTTGTTTGGATGACTAAGGTTTTTTCTCTGGCTTAAAATCTAATCTCTAATTTATTTTTTAATCTATTCCCCTTTATAACAAAGGTTTTTCTCAGTGTTCTCTTTTAATTTTAGAGTATTGGAGGGTTTAAATCAAGAAAAAAAGAAAATTGACCTTATCCTCTTAATCTTGATATAATTTAATGATAAATAGGTAGTTATTTTCTATCTGTAAACTTTCAATTATCAACTCTTGTTTCATAGGAGAAATCAATATGTTAAGATTTAAAAATATAACTACCAGCGAAAAGAAACCCTGTCTCAATAATTTAAATTTAAATATTTCAAATGGAAGATTTGTCCTTTTAAATTACAGGTCTAAAATAGAAAAAGATAAGATGATCGACTTAATCTGTCAGCTGGATACTCCTAAATCCGGAGGCATCATAATAGGGGGCAAAAACCTCTCTAAGTTTAATTGTCGTTCAAAAATAATCCATAAGAGAATAGGGATTTGTTTTGAAGATTTTAAGCTTATACAGACTAAAGATGTTCTGGGAAATGTAACTCTTCCTCTGGAGATCCATACAAAATTATCTTCTAAAAAACTCATTGAAGCAGGTGAAAAACAGCTGAAAAATTTCGGTCTTCTGGAGAAAAAAAACAGTTCTTTAACAGCTCTGAGTTTAGAGGAAAAGCAGAGACTCAACATCGCCAGATCCCTGGTATTAGATCCTGAACTGATTATCTTAGATAACCCTCAGATTCATTTGAAAACCGATAAAATTCAGAGTTTGATGAAACATTTCCAGAACCTCAACAACAAGGGGAAAACTATAGTAATTTTCACCAACAATAAAAAAATTGAAAATATGATAAATTGTGACAAATATATCTTAGAGAAGGGAGCAATATCAAATGTTTAAAGAAATACGTAAAATGAATACAGAGATAAATGAATTGATCCAAAAAAATATAACTTACTATACCCTTAGTTTTACCACTTTGATCTTTGCATTTTTATTTTTTAATATCAGTGTTATCTCCATCTACAATATCTATCAGAGCAATAAAACTTTGAATAAAAGTTATACCCTCAGCGTGTATATGAATAACAATGTCTCTCAAAACAGTATTGAAAAGATCGAAAAAAACATCTTAACCCTTGATGGTCTTGAAAAGATCAGCTATATAAACAAAGAATTAGCATTTAAAAAATTAGCTGATCAGCTGGGGCTAAGCAATCGCGGTATAGGTAACCCCCTATTAAACTCATTTATAGTGAAGACCCAGGGAGAACAGAATCTGAATCAGGCAAAAGTCATCATCGATGAGATCGACGGTGTAAAGGAAGTTGTAATCAATAAAAAAAGTGTCACTGCACTGAATGAAAAGATAAAAAGAAATAATAAGTTTATAATCGGACTGCTCTTAATCACACTCCTTCCCATAAAGATAATGATATTTAATATCATGCACAGTAGTGTTGTCAGTCAAAATCATGATATAGAAGCCAAATTATACCTGGGTATGGAAAAAAGAGAGATCTTGAGGCCCTATTATTTTATAAATAATATAAAGTTTATCTCAGCAGCGATTATAGGTAGTTTAACATTTTTAAACATCTATGAATTTATCCAAAGTGAGATAACCGTATTGAATTACACCGTTTCCACCACCCAGGCTGGAATAGTTGTGGGAATCATCATTTTACTTGTCAGTTTAATATTTCCATTTGTATCCTTTAACTTAATAAAGGTTAAGAGGTAGATCTATGAAAAAACTAATATTTTTCCTGGCTCTGGTAATCATTACCGCAAATACATTTTCCAGTACCCTGGATGAAAAAAAAAATCAGAGAAATCGGATTGAAAATGAAATCAAAAGAAAAGATGAAAAGATCAAAAAAAAAACTCAAAAAAACAAAACAATAGAAA
>CAZUGM010000212.1:0-3747 GCA_964619915.1 uncultured Fusobacteriaceae bacterium
TTATAAAAATTAAGATTAGATAAAAAAGTTGTCCCGAAAGAAAAATATAACAATTCTCCCAGAGGAAAAAAGAAGATATAGTGAAATATTTGGGGGCACATCTATAGAAATCCACAGAAATCCCCACTATGAAGGATTTAAATATAAAGATGATCTTATCCTCACAGACAGGGAATTAAAGGGGATAAGGGTAAAGAGAAGTGAGAAAAGAGCAGATGGAATAAAATTTAAAAAGATAGATCAGATCCTCCCCAATGACTATATAATCCATGAAACTTATGGTGTAGGAATTTATCTAGGAGTGGAAGATATAAACGGTGCTGACTATTTAAAGATAAAATATGCAGACGAAGATAAACTTTTTGTACCTATCGCCAGTCTAAATAAAATAGAGCGATATATATCTGAACCAGGAGTAGTGCCTGATATATTCAGACTGGGTAGAAGAGGGTTTAGAAAAAGACGGGAAAAAATAAAAAAAGAGATAGAAAAATTTGCTATAGAACTCCTGGAAATACAGGCTAAAAGAGCTATGAATGTAGGTTATTCATTCACTAAAGATACTATTTGGCAGGAGGAGTTTGAGGAAGGATTTCCATATAATGAGACCAAGGATCAGCTGAAAGCTATATTAGATGTAAAAGAGGATATGGAGTCACCCTCTGTCATGGATAGGATAGTCTGCGGGGATGTTGGATATGGAAAGACCGAGGTAGCTATGAGAGCCGCATTTAAGGCTCTTATGGATGGAAAGCAGGTTGTGATCCTGGCTCCGACCACAGTTTTGGCAACCCAGCATTTTGAAAGATTTAAAGAGAGGTTCCAGAACTTTCCGCTGGAATTGGAACTGCTGTCAAGACTGAAAACTCCCAAAGAGCAGAGTGAGGTAGTAAAAAAAATAAAGGATGGTGTAATAGATCTTATTATAGGAACCCATAGGTTGCTTTCTAAAGATATAAAGTTTAAAGATCTGGGGTTGGTCATAATAGATGAGGAGCAAAAATTTGGAGTCAAGGCAAAGGAACATTTAAAAACCATGAGGATCAATGTGGATATGCTGACACTAACAGCAACTCCGATCCCTAGAACACTGAATTTAGCTCTTTTGGGTATAAGGGATATATCTATTATTCAGACTCCTCCAACCAACAGAATACCAGTAGAAACTTATATTATAGAAAAAAATAAAGGTGATATAAAAAATGCCATAATGAAAGAGGTTGCCAGAGAGGGGCAGGTTTTTTACCTATATAATTCGGTTAAAGGAATGAAGGTTAAGTTAAAGGAATTAAAAGAGATAATTCCTGAATATGTTGTAATAGATTATATCCATGGTCAAATGCCTTCAAATGAGATAAAGTATAAGATAAATTCCTTTGAAAACGGTGAAATAGATGTACTTCTCACAACAACTATTATAGAAAATGGTATAGATATAGAAAATGCCAACACCATCCTCATAGAAAATTTTGATAAACTGGGATTATCCCAGGTATATCAGCTTCGTGGAAGGGTAGGTAGAAGCAGCAAGCGGGCTTATTGTTATCTCCTGGTAGATTCTTTAAAGGGTGGAACTGAGAAAGGAAAACAAAAAAGAGAATCAATAAAGGAGATAAAAGACCTGGGGGCAGGATTCCAGTTATCTTTGGAGGATATGAAGATAAGGGGAGCCGGAGAAATCTTGGGAGAAAAACAGCACGGAGCATTAAAAATGTTTGGTTATGATATGTATCTTAAGATGCTGGATGAAGAGATAAAAAAGATAAAGGGAAAAGAAGCTATAGTAGAGGATATCGAACTGGAGATAGGAATTCACGGATATATACCTAGTGAATATATAGAGGAAGTAGAAAAAATAGTGGTATATAGAAGATTAGTTACCATAGATACAATCTCTGAATTAGAGGAGATGAAAGGTGAGATAAAGGACAGATTTGGACGATTTCCAAAAGTTGTAGAAGACCTGTTTGAATATCTGACTATAAAGATTACAGCTCAGAAAAATCATATTCAGAGTATAAAACTAGAGGATGGGTCATACAGGATAAAGTTTATAGAGAACAAGATAAATATTGAAAAAATCCAAGAATTAATCCTATCTAAAAAGATAAGATACCTTCAAAAAGAAGGCGCTATTGAGGTAGATAGTATAAGAGAATTCTTTGAATATTATGAATAAGAGGGGGAAAAAAATGAAAAAAATGGCAATTATATTGATTATAGCCTCACTGGCATTGACGGCTTGCAACAAAAAAGAGGGAGGGGTAAAAACTAAGGATGAATCAAATGTAATTATGGTTATTGGGAATGAAAATTTAACTGAATCAGAATTACAGGAAAAAATAGATACCCTGCCGGCTCAATATAAGGAATACTCTAAATCTGAGAAAGGGAGAGCAGCCCTGATAGAGGAGATGAGTGTAAGAAAGATGTTAAAACAGGAAGCCGTAAAAACAGGGATTGAAGAAACAGAAGCTTATAAAAAAGATTTAGAGGGAATTAGAGAAGATCTCTTGATAAATCATGTGGTTAACAAGAAAATAGTGGAGGGTGTAAAGTTAACTGATTCAGAATTAAAGGCTGAATATGAAAAAAACAAGGAAAACTTTAAGACGTCAGAACAGATAAAAGCAGCTCATATATTAATAAATGTAAGTGATGATATGACTGAAGCTCAAAAAAAAGATGCTAAAAAAAGAGCTGAAAAAATATTAACAGAAGTTACACCGGCAAACTTTAATGAGATGGCAAAAAAATACTCTGAGGGACCTACAGCTGAAAATGGTGGAGAGCTTGGATGGTTCGATAAAACTTCCATGGTAAAAGAATTTGCTGATGCAGCTTTTACGGGAGTACCTGAAAAAATATATGGAACTGTTGTTAAAACACAATTTGGTTACCATATAATATATATTGAAGATAAAAAAGAGGCTGGATATCTAAACTTTGAAGATGTAAAACCATCTTTAGAAAAGGAACTGTTAAATAAGAAAAGAGCTGAGGAATACAGAGCTTGGGTAGAAAAATTAAAAAAAGAGTATATAAAAAATTAAAAGTTATATAGAAAATAAAATAGGTGGCTTAGCCGCCTATTTTATTGCATTTTTTAGTTAAATAAAATACTATTAGAAATAGAAGTAGTATATTAAATCGAGACATTATTATTGAACGTATACATATTGTATATATTTTTTTTACTGGTGGAGGAAAGAGATGAATGAATTTTATAAGTTAGTGGATATAATGAAAAAATTAAGGGCTCCTGACGGATGTCCGTGGGACAGGGAGCAGACCATTGAGAGCTTGAAACCTTATTTATTGGAGGAAACCTATGAAACTCTGGAAGCTATGGATATAGGCGGGGAGGAATTAAAAGGGGAGTTGGGAGATCTTCTGCTGAATATTATCTTTCAATCACTAATAAAAGAGGAGGAGGGAGAATTTACAATTGATGATGTGGCTAAAAAGGTCAGCGAAAAATTGATCCGAAGACATCCTCATATTTTTGCAGATGTAGAGGTGGAAGGAACAAAGGATGTCATAAGGAACTGGGAGGAGATAAAGAAAAAGGAGAAGGAGCACAGAGGAAGAAAATCTGTCTTAGATGGGATTCCTAAAGTTTATCCGCCTTTAGCCAAAGCATATAAATTACAGGCTAAGGCTGCTAAAGTAGGTTTTGATTGGGAAGATGAGGTAGGAGCCCTAAATAAATTAGAGGAACAGCTAGGTGAGATGAAGGCAGCCTAT
>CAZUGM010000212.1:3779-4007 GCA_964619915.1 uncultured Fusobacteriaceae bacterium
GACAGGGAAAATTTGAAGGAAGAGATAGGAGATGTTGTTTTTACATTGGTAAATATTGCTCGAAAATTAGATATAGATATAGTGGATTCAGTGATGAAGACCAACAACAAATTTGAAAGTAGATTTAGATATGTAGAAGACAACTGTGACCTAGGAAAGAGCACATTGGAAGAGATGGATAGACTATGGGATGAGGCAAAAAAGAAATAACATTAAAAAATATTTAAT
>CAZUGM010000213.1:0-4004 GCA_964619915.1 uncultured Fusobacteriaceae bacterium
ATATTGAATTATAGATAGACAGATAGTGAAGGGTAGTCCCTGCAATAACAAAGAAATGCCATATAACATGAGTATATTTAATTTTTTTCATAGAGTAGAAGATAGCTCCTACAGAATAGGAAATTCCCCCTACTATTAAAAGGATCAGTGATACAGAATTTAAACTGTTTTTCAGATTTCCGAAGACAAAGACAATCATCCATCCCATAAACAGATAGATTAGTGTGGATATCAACTGAAATTTGCCTGCAAATTTAATTTTGAATAAAACACCTAAACTGGTCAAAGTCCATTGGATAACTAAGATTACCCACCCTGTAATTCCACCTAAGATCAATAAAAATGGTGTGTATGATCCGGATATAAGGACGTAGATAGCAGAATGATCCAATATTTTAAAAATTTTCCTGTATTTTCCCATGGGAAGGATGTGGTAGATACCCGACATAAGATATAAAAATATGGCTGAAAGACCAAAGATACTAAAGCCTATGATCTGCTTTACTCCGCCATTTTGTACAGCATGGATAATTAAAAAAGCCAGTCCGCTTATTGCCATTCCGGCTCCCAACAGATGAGTTATTGAGCTCATGTATTCCTCTAATCTTGAATATGGATTGATAACCTTCATTTTTCCTCCTTTAACAATTCAAAATAACGCTTGTTTTTATATCTATATTGTAACATATATAGGAGTTTAATTCTCATATTATTAATTAAATTTAATTTTAAAGGAGACCACTCTAAAACTGTAGTTCAGTCACAGATTAAGAGCAGGCCGGGTTAAAAGAAATAGTAGGATATGAATAAAATTATGTTATAATGCTAAGTATACTAGTTGAATAAGAGGAGGAGATTTATGAAAGCAGCATTTTTTGATATTGATGGAACTATATACAGAGATTCTCTTTTAACAGAGCATTTTAAAAGGTTGATAAAGTATGAATTGATAGATCCCAGACAGTGGGAAAATAAGGTGAAGGACCTGTATACCCAATGGGATATGAGGGAAGGGGGATATGATGCATACCTGCTAAGTCTGGTAGACAGCTATGTAGAAGCTATCCAGAATATAACGGTGGAGCAAAATGAATTTGTAGCTAACCAGGTAATGGATGTAAAGGCAGGAAGGGTATATAAATATACCAGAGACAGGATAAAATGGCATAGAGCCCAGGGACACAAAGTTATATTCATCTCTGGAAGTCCGGAATTTCTGGTATCCAAGATGGCGAAAAAATACGGTGCAGATGATTACTGTGGTACTATCTATCACTATGACGGGGAAAGGTTTACCGGAGAAACTACACCTATGTGGGACTCTGTAAGCAAACAGAGAGCTATCGATGAATTTGTAGAAAAATACGATATTCATCTAGATGAATCCTACGCCTATGGAGATACCAATGGTGACCTAACTATGATGAAGTCAGTGGGACACCCCATTACAATAAATCCGGCTAAGGGTCTTTTAAAGAATATTCAGAAGAATAAAAGTCTGAAGGAAAAAATTCAAATCATCGTAGAAAGAAAGGATGTTATCTACAAACTTAATTCGGATGTAGATATATATGAGTGCTCATTTATCGATGAATGGGAAGAGGAATAAAAAAATTAGGAGAAAGATGTGAAAATGAAAGAAAAAGTAGATCTGTTTACAGAATTTAATATAAAGGGAATAACCCTGAAAAACAGGGTAGTCTTACCCCCTATGGTAAGGTTCAGTCTCATTGGTAAGGATGGACATGTAACCGATGAATTGGTGAAATGGTATGAGGATATAGCCATGGGAGGTGTGGGGATGATCATTCTGGAAGCCTGCTGTGTCGCCCAAGATGGTAAATTGAGGGATAATCAGATAGGAATATGGGACGACACCTTTACAGAAGGATTGACTAAGATAGCAGATATCTGCAGGAAACATAAAACTCCTACCCTTATCCAGCTTCACCATGCTGGTTTTAAGGAGGGGATTGCTACTGTACCTGAGGAAAAATTAGATGAGATCTTAGAGGAGTTTATCGCAGCTTTTCACAGGGCAAAAAAATGCGGGTTTGACGGGATAGAGATCCATGGGGCACATACCTATCTTATATCCCAGCTTCACTCTAAACTCTGGAATAAAAGAACAGATAAATACGGGGACAGACTGTATTTTACCCGTGAACTGATAAGGAGAACAAGAGATATCTTCGATGATAACTTTATACTGGGAATCAGGATAGGTGGGCATGAACCTACCCTGGAAGAGGGAATCTATATTGCAAAAGAGGTTGAAAAAGCAGGAGTAGATCTGATCCATGTATCCAGTGGAGTCCCTGATCCCAGCTTTAAACAGGACAGGAAGGTAGAGATGCCGGCTGACTTTCCTCTGGACTGGGTAGTATACCTGGGAGTAGAGATAAAAAAACATGTTAAAATACCTGTAATAGCTGTGAGGGCTATAAAAAAAGAGGTAGAAGCCAGCTATTTGATTGAAAATAATCTGGTGGATTTAGTAGCCGTTGGAAGAGCCATGATATCCAGACCTCACTGGATGTCCTGGGCCAAGAAAAAATATAGGTTCAGGAAGAATACAGGGGGAAAACTCTTATAAATTCAGTTTAACAGTAAAAAAATAGGAGAAATGATATGGATGAATTTTATAATGCACTCATTGAATATTTAAATGTAAGCGGGTATTATCAAAGGATTTTTGTTGTAGGAATAATATTGGTGCTGACCTTGATAATAGCTGTTGTTATGCACTATATCACAAATTATATAATAAAAAACCATTTGATTAAATTGATTGAAAAAAGTGAGACTAAGTGGGATGATTTTTTAATAGAGAACAATGTTTTTAAATATTTAAATGCTTTAGTGCCATTGATTGTTTTTCAGATTATGATAAGGAAATTAAATTTCTTTAAAACTTTTTTCGAAAAGACTATAGATATAGGAATGGTGATAATATTCACCCTTATTGCAAATGGGATTTTGTCGGTATTCAATGATATTTACAGCACATACAGCATCTCTAAAAGACGCCCCATAAAGAGTTACCTCCAGGTTATGAGTTTGTTTTTAGTAATTGTAGCTGCGACAATATCTGTGGGGATAGTCATGGATAAATCTCCCCTTAAAATATTAAGCGGGATAGGTGCAATGACAGCTGTGATTATGCTGATATTCAAAGATGCTATCCTGGGATTTGTCGCCAGTATTCAACTGGCAGCTAATAATATGGTGGGGATAGGAGACTGGATTGAGATGCCCAATCAGCTGGCCGATGGAGACGTAATCGAGATAAATTTAACCAATGTAAAGGTTCAAAATTTTGATAAAACTATCACAACTATTCCCAGTTATGCCCTTGTGAGTAATTCATTTAGAAACTGGAAGGGGATGCAGGCTACAGGAAGCAGGAGGATAAAAAGATCGATATTTTTAGACAGCAACAGTGTAAAATTTTTATCTTCAGAGGAAGTTAAAGAGTATAAAAAAATTGATCTTTTAAAGGATTATATTGAAAGAAAGGAAAGGGAAATAGAAGATTCCAACAGGGAAAAAGATCTTGTGTCTTCCCCTGTCAACGGCAGAAGATTTACAAATATCGGTATGTTCAGAGCTTATGTTGAACTATACCTTAAAAACAGTCCCCATATCAACCAGAATCTGACTCTGCTGGTCAGACAGAAGGAACCTACATTTCAGGGGATACCCATTGAGATATACTGTTTTGTCCAAACGATTGTCTGGCAGGAATATGAAGGGATTCAATCGGATCTCTTTGAGCATCTGATACCGACAATTCATGCATTTGATCTGGCAGTATTTCAAAATCCTACCGGGAATGATCTGAGGATGTTAAGAAAATAAGAGGCTGAGGCCTCTTTTTTTTCTGCAAATAAATTTTTTAGATAGAAGTTGTAGTATACTTAAAGTAAATTGTTTTATGGTTATATAGATATTGACTTGAATAATAAAGGAGAAGATGTATGAAAAGTGAAAAAGAAAAGATG
>CAZUGM010000214.1:0-3976 GCA_964619915.1 uncultured Fusobacteriaceae bacterium
ATGATTTTTGTACTCTTCTAAAGCTTCGTCTAAATATTCAGCTAATTCCTCTCTACCCTTGTGAGACAGTGCAGAATAGAATAATACATCACTATTTTTAAATTCTATCTTCTTTTTAATATTTTTTAACTGCTTAAATCTTTCATTGTTAGACATCTTATCTACCTTAGTAAAGATAATCTTGTATGGTACGTCATAATAATCTAACCATTCCAGCATATCCAGATCTTCTCCGCTTGGAACCCTTCTAATATCCAGCAGCACGAATACCAATTTACTTCTTTTAGAAGCCAGGTATCTCTCCATGGTATTTCCCCAGGCTTGCTTTACAGCCTTTGGAACTTTGGCAAATCCATATCCAGGGAGGTCCACTAAATAAGTTTCATCATTTATGATGAAGTAGTTTATCAGCTGGGTTCTTCCTGGTGTTTTTGAAGTTCTGGCCATTTTTTTTCTATTTGTTAAACTATTTATTAGAGATGATTTTCCTACATTTGATCTGCCTACAAAGGCAAACTCTAAATTATTTATTGGTTCTGGATAATCAGCTTCAAACACTGCCGATTTTACAAAGTCTGACTTTTTTATTTCCATTTTTTATTCTCCTCTATTCAATCTGCCTGAAACTATAAAAATCAAACTTTTCTATAGGTCCAGCCAATATTGAATTCTTAAATCCTGAATTTCAGTTATTTAATATAATTTACTGTATTTTCTTTTCTTGCATGAGGCTTTGGAGTTCCTTCCAACGATGAATAACCTAGAGTTACAGCATATTGAACTTCATATCCCTCAGGAATTCCCATCTCCTCATTTCTTTTATCTTTCTCTTCACCTTTGAAGTACTCAACTACCAATCCTATCCAGCAAGTTGAAACTCCCAACGACTCAGCAGCTAAAAGCATATTTTGTGTAGCAGCACCTAAGTCTGCTTTCATAGAATAAGCTCCCTCTTTTTTACCAGATACAACTATTACTGTAGGTGCATCATATAGGATATGAAAACTTTCATTTCTTGCCATCCTTCTAAATAGTGGCGTTTCACAATCTTTTAATGCTTCCTTTGTTCCTAAACTCATTTGATCTATCATCTCTTTATTCTGCAATACAGTAAAATGCCATGGCTGGGCATTATGCCAACTAGGAGCATAAAGCCCCGCTTCGATAATAGCTTCAATTTTTTCTTGTTCTATCTGCACGTCCTTATATTTTCTAATAGATCTACGTTTTTTTATATTTTCTAATACTGTGTTCATATTTCTCCTCTTATCTTTCAAATGCTATTTTTTTGACATCTTCATAAGTTTTTGCAAAATGAATAGTCATATCTTTCTTTACTTCTCTAGGCAGCTCATCTACATCAGATTCATTGTCAAATGGTAATATTACCTCGTGAATTCCAATTCTATGTGCTCCGATTACCTTTTCCTTGATTCCTCCAACCGGCAATACTTCTCCAGTGATTGTAATCTCCCCGGTCATGGCAATATCCTGTCTTATCTTTCTCTTTGTCAATACTGAGATTAAAGCTGTGGTAATAGTTACACCTGCAGACGGACCATCTTTTGGTACAGCTCCCTCTGGGAAATGAAGATGTACATCTGTATTTTCATTGAATTTATCATCTATTTCTAACTCACCGGCAACCGATCTAACATATGAATAAGCCACGTGTGCCGACTCCTTCATTACATCTCCTAATTTACCAGTTAGTAAGATCTTACCCTTACCCTTCATAGATACTGATTGAACTTCCAGTGCAGTTCCTCCTACACTTGTCCATGCCAGTCCAGTTACTACACCTAATTTAGGTTCTTTTTCCTTGATCTTATCAGGTCTAAACTTTACCTTTCCAAGATATGTTTCCAGATTTTTTACCGTTATAGTTATTTTTTTCCTATTTTTTTCTAAGACTAACTTAGCCAGTTTTCTGTACAGGCTGTGAATCTCTCTCTTTAGGTTTCTTACACCAGCTTCTCTCGTGTATTCATTTATTATTCTAAGGAGTGCTTCATCGGATACCTTTACATCTATTTCAGATAATCCATTATCTTTCTTAGCTTCACCTAACAGATATTTTTTAGCTATATGCATCTTTTCAAACTCAGTGTATGAATTTAAATTAATGATCTCCATCCTGTCTCTGAGTGGTCCTGGAATACCTCTCAAATCATTGGCTGTAGCTATAAAAAATACACTGGAAAGATCAAATGGCAGATCCAGATAGTGATCTTCAAAATTCTTGTTTTGTTCAGGGTCAAGGACCTCTAGCATTGCTGAACTAGGATCTCCCTTAGCGTCACTGGACATCTTGTCTATCTCATCCAATAAGATCAGCGGGTTTTTAGTTTTAGCCTGTTTCATTGCTTTTATTAATTTCCCCGGCATAGAACCAATATAAGTTCTTCTATGCCCTCTGATCTCCGATTCATCTCTTACTCCACCTAGAGATATTCTAGAAAAGTTTCTTCCCATGGCATCTGCCACAGATTTAGCCAGTGAAGTTTTACCTACACCTGGAGGTCCTACTAAACAAAGGATTGTTCCCTTCATATTTGGGTTTAATTTTTTAACTGCCAGATACTCTAAGATCCTTTCCTTTATCTCCTTTAAACCATAGTGATCTTCCTCTAACTTGTCATGAGCTTTTTTTATATCCAAGATATCCTTTGTTTTCTTATTCCAAGGCAGATCCAATACCGTCTCTACATAGTTACGTACCACACTGGCTTCCGCAGAGAATGCCGGCATCTTAGATAGTTTAGACACCTCTTTTTCAACTTTTTTCTTTACCTCTTTTGGAAGTTTCTTGCTCTTTATTAATTTTTTTAATTCCAGGATATCATCGTCATCAGACTGATCTTCTCCTAATTCTTCCTTTATGGCATTTAATTTTTCTTTCAAGAAATAAGATTTTTGAGCTGAATTCATCTTCTCTTTTACCTTATTCTCTATCTTTTTCTCCAAATTTAAGATCTCTAATTCTTTCTTCAAGATCTCTATTAATTTATAACCTCTTTCCTCTAAATTAAATACCTCTAAAAGTTTTTGTTTTTCTTCAGATGTAATATTTAAATTTCCGCTTATGAGGTCAAATTTTTTGTCTATATCTTTCATAGATTTTATACTGACCAAAAGATCCGGCAGGATCTTTCCGCTTAATTTAGCATATCTTTCAAATGATTTTAATACCCTTCTAACTATAGCTTCTCCTATATTTTCATCCAATTCCTCTGGCTCAACAGCTGTAGACTCAGCGTAGATTACTCCATCAGTTTCCTCTATATCACCTAGAATAATTCTATGAGAAGCTTCTACCAACACTTTTACAGTATTATTCGGCATCTTTACTGTCTGCAAAATCGTGGCTTCTACCCCTATTTTATGTATATCATCTGTATAATTTGGTTCTTCCACTAAAAAGTCTTTTTGCATACACAAAATCAGTTTACTGTCCTCGGCCAGTGATTTTTCTAATGTATTAACACTTTTTTCTCTTCCTATATAAAGAGGCATTATAGCACCCGGAAAAACCACTAGATCTCTAGTAGGTATAAATGTAATCTTTGTCATCGTTTTCCCTCCCGATCATTTATTTGAGTTTTTTTGTTTTTTCTATTATCAGTGCTTTGCTGTTATCTGTCACTGATTCCTCTGTTATTTTTACTTTTTCTACAGCAGGATTAGATGGAACCTCATACATTAGATCTAACATTGCACTTTCCATTAGTGCACGTAATCCTCTGGCTCCTATCTTTCTTTTCAGAGCTAACTCTGCCATTTTTCTAAGTGCCTTCTCTTCAAATTCTAACTCTACATTCTCTAATTCAAAGAAGGTCTTATACTGTTTTACCAGTGCATTTTTAGGTTCAGTCAGGATTTTCATTAAAGCTTCTTCATCTAGGTTAGCCAAGGTAGTTATTACAGGAAATCTTCCTATAAGCTCAGGAATTATCCCATGTCTTACCAGGTCTTC
>CAZUGM010000215.1:0-1115 GCA_964619915.1 uncultured Fusobacteriaceae bacterium
TTCTCCAATGCCGTATTCAGTGCCATGGGAGGCATGACAGAATTCAATAAGGTAAAAGAAATAATGTGCAGAGATATAGATGAATTTTTAAATGTAGAAGATCTAAAAAAGGAAAACATAGATATTGAAGAAGTCTCCAAGGCAAAAGTTTACTCTATAGATGGGATATTTACCACCTTGATTTCATTTGTTGAGATGAGTAAAGTTCTCCGACTTATGAGGAAGGATGTGGACAAATTAGAAAGAGCATTTGAAAAAATAGAGAGAAATTTTATTTTATTTTTGGAGACGCTGAAATTAAACGGAGTAAGACGTTTTTCCTATGCTGATCCATCTGCCATGGCTGAAATACTAGGAAGGCACCATGAAAGATGGATAGTGGAGAGATTTATCGACCTTCTGGGTAGATTGTCCCACCTGGATATAGTGATACATATATGTCCGATTTTATTCAATGACTTAAAAAAAAGGATGGATATGAAAAATTATCCGGTGGAATCTTATCAGGATGAGTTTTTTAGTGAAAAAGGTTTTAGGGTAGTAGGAGGAAGCTGTATCAAAAATAAAAATCATGCACTGTATTTTTATTTTTAAACTTAGCTAATCTATGTATAGAAACAAGAAGTAAAAAAAGATTAGTTCAAATTACTACTGAGATTAGTTCAAAGTTTTTGCCTTTAAAATTAAAATAAAACTAGGTAAATGTTTTGAAATTGTAAATTAGTAAGAAAAGAGGAGAGGGTATGAATCCGTTAGAAAGGGAAAAGAAAATAGGGGAAACAGGAAGAGCAGACAGAATTTTAACCTGTCCCTTTATAGATATGTTTGGAGCTCAGCTAATCGATAAAAATATCAGAGAGGTAAATTTATCCGGGAGACTCATGGCAGATCTTGAGATAGAAGCTTATAGAATTTTTGGCCATGACGGTGTCAGTGTAGGACCTGGATTATATGGAGTTCCAGAAGCTTTAGGAGTAATTTTGGATCTGCCGGAAATCAGTTATCCATATGTAAAAAAATGTGTAGAAATAGACTATGACAATATAGAGCTACTGCCTATATGAGACTCTAAAACAGATGGGAGGCTGCCGATTTTTTTGGAGGGGGTAAAGATA
>CAZUGM010000215.1:1134-1404 GCA_964619915.1 uncultured Fusobacteriaceae bacterium
GTTTCTGTGGGAAGTAGTGTTGCAGGACCATTCAGTACTGCCGCAACGGTTATAGGGACAGAAAAATTCTTAAAGGATATAAGAAAAAATCCAAAAGGGGTCCACCGGCTCTTAAAGAGAGTCACAAAAAGTGTATTAAACTATATGGATGCTGTGATGGATATGGGAGTGGTTCCCAGCATGCCTGATCCAGTAGCTTCGGGGACGCTGATAAGTACTAAAACTTTCAGAGAATTTGCCCTGCCGTATTTGGAGATATGCGTGGAGCAT
>CAZUGM010000215.1:1435-3963 GCA_964619915.1 uncultured Fusobacteriaceae bacterium
GCTCTTCATATATGCGGGACTACAAAAAAACACTGGCTGGAGATAAAAAAACTTAATTTATCGGCTCTCAGTCTGGATAATATCGATGATATCGGGGAGGCCTGTGAGATCTTAGGGGATAAATTCTGTATCATAGGAAATGTCGACCCTGTAAATGTTGTGTTAAATGGATCAAGAGAAAGTATACACAGAGAGGTAAAGGAATGTATAGAAAAAGCATATAACAACCCCAAGGGATTTGTATTGGCTACAGGATGTGATATACCTATCAATGCATCTCCTGAAAATGTAGAATACTTCATGGAAGCAGCCAGACTGTATAGTCGTTTTAAAGAAAGATAAAAAATAGGAGGATAAAAATGTATCAAATAGGAATAGATATTGGATCTACAGCAGCCAAGGTTGCAGTTATGAAAAAAACAGACATCTTGGAAACTTTTGTTCTGCCAACCGGGTGGAGCAGTATAGACACAGCTAATAATATAAAAAAAAGACTCAGTGATATGGGGGTAGAAGAATCAAACTCTAAAGTTGTGGCTACAGGTTATGGAAGGGTTTCGGTTCCTTTCGCTGATAAGACAATTACAGAGATAACATGTCATGCAGTGGGAGCAAAACACTTTATCGGAGAGAATACAACGGTCGTAGATATCGGGGGGCAGGATACCAAGGTTATTTCGTTAGAAGGGGGAGTGGTTAAAGATTTTACCATGAATGATAAATGCTCTGCCGGAACGGGGAAATTTATAGAGGTCATGTCGAACTCTCTGGGGGTAGATATAGATACCTTGACAGACTTGGCCAGGGAAGGTTCCGGAATAGAGATAACTTCTATGTGTACTGTTTTTGCTGAATCAGAGGTTATAAGTCTCATCGGAAGGGGAGAAAAAAGGGAAAATATAGCATTTGGAATAGTTGATTCGGTAATAAAAAAAGTAAATTCACTGTGTTCTAGACACGGGGAGTCAGAGGCATATTTCCTCACAGGTGGACTTTCAAGAAACCCGTATATACTGGATGAACTATCTAAGGCTATGGGAAAAAAGGTTGTAACGCACGAATTGGGAAGATATGCAGGAGCGATAGGAGCTGCTATTTTGGCTAAAAAAATAAAAAAATAAAAAAATAAAAGGAGGAAGAAAGATGAAAAAATTGTTATTGGTTTTAGGAATTATGGTTGTGATGACGGTTCAGGCAATGGCATCAAATAAAGTTAAAGTTGTGGATATGAACTATGTAACAGAGAAATTAAGCAGTAATACGGCCATTATAGATGTTAGAAGTGAAGAGGTCTACAATGGAAAAACACCGGGAAGAGGAATAAAAGGCGGACATATCTTAAGCGCTATAAATGTACCTCTGGATATATTTATGGCTATAGAAGAGGATTCGGTAAAATTAGAGCTGCTTAAATCTAAAGGAATAACTTCAAAAACTGAAATTATCACATACTGCAATACAGGTAGAAAGAGCCAGGTTTTAGCAGAAGAATTGGTAAGATTGGGATATACTGATATAAATAACTATAAGGGAAGCATGAAAGAGTGGGGAAGTGTTCCTGCAAATATAGTTGTGGTTAAGTAATTTAAAATAAAAACTTTTAGAGAGAGTTGTGATGAAAAGAGGGAGAGGTGGATACCACCAATTTTCACCCCCCTCTATTTTTTTTAGAAAGATTTAGATAAAAAAACAAAAATTAGTCATAGATCAGAAAAATTATAATTATTTATAATAATAAAAAATAAACTTTAAGGGGGATAAAAAATGAAAAAATTAAATGAAAACAGCTTACCGGAAAAATTTGAGGAATTTGGAGAGAAAAGAAGGGATGGATTTCTTACTGTAAAGGAATTTAAAGACAGGGGAGAAAATGTAGTGGGGACATTTTGTACATATACTCCAAAGGAGATTATATATGCAGCCAACGCTCATCCTATATCACTTTGTTCTGTAAGTGAAGAGACTATACCGGCAGCGGAAAGCATCTGCCGAAAAACCTGTGTCCATTGGTAAAAGCCAGCTATGGATTTGCTCTTACAGATAAATGTCCGTACATGTATTTTGCTGACATGGTTGTCGGGGAAACAACCTGTGACGGGAAGAAAAAGATGTATGAACTCCTAGGAGAGATAAAAGATACCCATGTGATGCAGCTGCCACAAACCCAAGATAAGGAACATGCAATGGATCTTTGGAAGAGTGAAATGAGATTTTTAATAAAGAAATTAGAAAATAAATTTAATGTAGAAGTTACAGAAGAAGGATTGAAAGAGTCAATCAAATCGTGCAATGAAGACAGAAGACTTTTAAAGGAATTCCATGAACTTGGAAAGATAAAACCATCGGTTATATCAGGGTTTGATATGTTCACTGTTTTAAATGGTGCAAACTATACATTTGATAAGGAAAAGATGAGAAGTAATGTAAGGGAGCTTATAGGAGATTTAAAGAAAAAACAGGCAGAAAATAATACTTTATATACAGAAACAACACCAAGAATAATAGAAACAGGAAGTCCAATAAGAGGA
>CAZUGM010000216.1:0-3902 GCA_964619915.1 uncultured Fusobacteriaceae bacterium
TATGAAAAGAATAAAGTTTTTAATGATATTGGGAATATCGATGATTTTTATAAGCTGTGGTAATTTAGAGCCTTATAAAAAAATTGTTTCGGTGGAAGATAAACCAGCTGAAAATATGAGAATTACTACCTATGAAGACGGGTCTACCAGGGTAGAGAAACTGAGTACTATAAAAATGAGAGAAAGACAAGAGCGGGAAGATGACAGAAGAGATAGGTTGGACAGAAGGTATTAAAAGTAGATGAGTAGATGGTCAAAGACTTCACTCTTTGGATTTTTATTCATTGAATACTGTTTTAACTTAAAAAGTTATAAGAGTTATAACAAATAAATAAAAAGCAATAAACATTAAAGATTATTAATTTTTAATGTTTATTGCTTTTTATTTATTGTTTTTTATTGTTTATGCTGAATATATAATAGAACATTAATTCCCTTTTAATGAAAGAGAAGGTCGAGGCTATTGACTATTAAGAATTACTAAACTACACTGATACCAGGATAAACGGAACAATTTTCAACCAAAAAGAGTAAAAAAAACAAATTTAAAATTATTTTAGGAGGAAAAAATATGAATAAAAAGTTATTATTATTAGCAGGAATCCTAACTTTAGGAGCTACAACATTTGCGGTGCATACTCCGGCAGGGGAAGAAAGTACAACTATATCGGCTGAAAAGGCTGTAGAAATTAGTACAGCTACTGATTCTAGCGCAATTGAGGGGTTGGTAGCAACCAGACAGACAGGAGAGGATGGATTCAGTGGTTCGTATGCAGGTGAAGTAAAAGCTAGAATGTATCAAGGTCCCGGAAGATCGGACAAGGTAGCAAATGGAAACTATAAAAATTCTGCTAATAAGATAGAGTGGACAGTGGCAAAGGGTAAAATAAACATGGACAAATTTGGATTTAAGTATGATGTAGATAAAGATTATAACTTCAACAAAAAATGGAAAAAGACAAATGAAGCTTGGGATACTGAGTTTGCATTTGACTATCAAGGCGGGACATTTGATATGCTGGCTAAGGAATGGACGTTTGTACCGACTGTAACATTTGGTTATGATAAAACGGAAAAATATACTTCTAAGGCATCGGATCCAAAAGCAAGAGATTCTGAAACAAAGAGATTGTGGGAGTTTAATCCAAGAATTTCAACAACATATTATGGATTTGCAATGGATGTCAGTCCTATTGTAGCTTATGATGATGTAGAAGGAACTACTGCATTTCAATTGGATATATCTAACTACAGAAAATTAAGTGATACTTGGTCAATGTATGGGGATTTCTATTTAGATTTCGCAGGAACGAAGAAAGATGGATCTTATCACAACGATGTGTTTGCCGGAACAATAAATAAAAATGAAAAATTTGCATTCTCAATCGAACAGTATTTATCTTATGAAAGACAAGTGGAAGGGAATGTATATTTTACAACTGAGTTTGGTTTAGAAGCTTACTCACTACTACAAACTGCTAACAGTGTAGTAGATCTATATGTTTTACCGGAACTACAGTATAGAGCTAAAGTAGGATCATTTAACGTGACACCATATGTTGCTTATCAAGCGTGGACTGCTACAGATGATTATGCAGAGTCAGTGGATAAGAATGAACTTTCTATAGGTGTTAGATTCGGGACTTCATTCTAAAAATAAATTAAACATATTTGTATGATATGGTAAAAGGGATTGAGGAATCAATCCCTTTTTAATGAAGTTTTTTTAATGATAAGGAAAACACCCAGATCTACACTTGGAAATAATTTCTATAAAGATAAATTGTTTTCAATGATCGTAGCTACGTAAGGAGGAGATATTATGAAGATATTTAAATGTTTAATACTATTATTAATATCAACAATTTTTATTGGCTGCAGTAATTTTCAGCCTGCTAAAAAAATAGTTTCTGTAGAATACAAAGAGGCTAATACAATTATGGTTACCACCTATGAGGATGGATCTACCAAGGTAGAGAATCTGGAATACTTGAGATGGCAAAGGGATAAAGACGATAGGAGAGATGACAGAAGAGACAGGTAAAGTGCTTGGGGTCGAAAACTTCACTAAAGAGTAAAAAAAGATCTGAGAATTTTCTCAGATCTTTTTGATGTATAGTTATAAACTTTTTACTTGTGATTAAACAATATAGTCGAATTCTACATTTTCAATTCTTACTGTATCCCACTCTTCAATTCCGGCTTTGATTAATTCATTTTCTAATCCTAAGTTTTTAAGAACATGTACAAAACTTACTATAGCTTCATCATCATTGAAAACATAGGTATTGAGCACGTTTTCAACAATCTTACCGGTAACTACGAAGGTACCTTCTTCATCTATTTCTACATGCCAGTCAGGTTTTTCGTCTTCGATAGCTTTTAAGATATCTAGAACATCTGTTTCTTCCTCTAATTCTTCACGAGGAATCTCCTCCAATAACGACCAGGTTCTGTTTACAACTTCCTTTAATCCGTCATTAAGGATTACAGATATAGGGAACACTTCAATCCCTTTTGCTGCCATATATACCTTGAAATTTTCATAGTTTTCCATATCATATAAAAGGTCCATCTTGTTGGCTAAAACTATCTGTTTTTTACCGGCCAATCTCTTACTGAATTTTTCCAATTCGTTGTTGATCTTCTCGAAATCTTCCTCAGGAGTTCTTCCCTCTATACCAGATACATCTACTACATGGTAGATCATCTTACATCTTTCGATATGTTTTAGGAACTTGTCTCCTAGTCCAACACCTTCATGGGCTCCTTCGATAAGTCCTGGGATGTCAGCCATTAAGAATGATCTGTTATCTCCTACTCTTACAACACCTAATTTAGGAGCCAGAGTAGTAAAGTGATAGTTTGCAACCTTTGATTTGGCAGCTGAAACTTTATTGATAAAGCTTGATTTACCTACACTCGGGTATCCGACTAAGGCTACATCAGCTAATAATTTTAATTCTAATTTTACTCTGAGTTCCTTACCTTTACGACCTTTACCGGCCATCTTAGGAGCTCTTCTTACAGCATTTTTAAAGTGAATGTTTCCGCCTCCACCTTTTCCACCTTTGAATAAAACTCTTTCTTCACCATTTTCATTCAGGTCAAGTAATAGAGCTCCACTTTCAAGGTCTCTCACCATGGTACCTACAGGTACTCTGATGATCAGGTCTGCTCCTGTTTTACCATGCATTCTTTTCTTGGCACCATTGGTACCGTTCTCTGCTGTAAATGCTCTTTTATATCTGAAATCTACCAGGGTATTGATGTTGTTGTCGGCTACGAATATGATACTTCCGCCGTCTCCACCGTCTCCACCATCGGGACCACCAAATTGTACATATTTTTCCCTTCTGAATGTTGCTGCACCATCTCCACCTTTACCGGCTTTGACGGTGATTACCGCCTCATCTATAAACATAAATATTTTCCTCCTATTGTTCTAACTCATTCCTTGTTGTCGTTTGCTCTTTACAAAAGAGTAAACTATAGTTAATATTTACTGTTTTTTATTAGAAATTATAATTTCTAATTTTTCTAAAACTAGGTCAATATTGCCTATAACTTCTTCATTTTTAAATCTAATAACTAAAATATTAAGGCTTTGCATGAATTCATCTCTAATATTATCATATTCTTCATGAGGTTTATTAAAATGAATTTCTCCATCTAACTCAATAACTAACTTTAATTTTGGACAATAAAAATCGACAATATATTCACCTATTCCATATTGTCTAAAAAATTTTAATTTTTTAAATAGTTTGGCTCTCAAAAATTGCCATAGGATATTTTCAGTTTTGGTAGAAGTTCTTCTTAATAGTTTTCTTTTTGTTTTAGTTGATTTTTTTGAATAATCATTAATTTACCGCGTTGCCAATCACCTTCCAATATGTCGT
>CAZUGM010000217.1:0-3861 GCA_964619915.1 uncultured Fusobacteriaceae bacterium
AATATCGATATCCTTATCAAAAGAATTTTCATTCAATTCCTCAACTATTATTTTTCCCCCCCTATAGTTTATTGTCTCTCCTGCACTTCTAGATGATGCCATTAAGTATAAATTTTCAATGGGGAAATTTCTTTCCTCCAATACCTGTAAAAAAGTTTGTCCTACCAATCCAGTAGCTCCTGCAATTGCGATGTTATATTTTTTCATGGTCATTCCTCCAAATTCTAATAAAAAGCAACGTAGCGTTGCATCCAATTAATCATAATTTATAAATAACTTTTATAATTCCCCCTAGGTAAATAAAAAAGTCTATTTAGATAGAAATTCTAAATAGACTTATAAAAAACCTATATTAGAAGCATCTCTCATTTGGATAACTAAAAGAGGTTTGCTTCTGTTTTTCGAAAGCAAACTTTAGGTTAAGGTTATTATGGTTGTCATCATATTTTTCATAAACATAGCTTTTCTCCTCTGTTGTACATTTTTTTAATCTTCTGTCCACCCCTTGTGGATTTAAAATATAATATAAAATTTACTTAAAAAAGTCAAATTAATTTTTATTAATTTTTTAATCATTTCTTTAGTCTTTGACTAATATTCTAGAGTTTCTGACTAAAAAAGTTTCCCAAAAGCTCTTACCGGAGATCCGTCCAAATCTTTTATCTTTAGCGGAGCGATATACAGTTCAAAATTTTTATTGATCAGATATTTTAAATTTTTCAAGTTTTCTATAATTACCAGATCCTTTTTTAACAGGATATGATGGATATCAAAACTTTTACTCTCCATAGGGTCTATAGAAACAGCATCTATACCTATGCCTTTTAAATCAAATTCCACAAGATATCTGGCTGCATCTATACTCAGGGATGGAAATCCATTAAAATATTCCTTTTTCCCCCAAAATTCATCCCAGCCAGAATAAAATAGTATAAAGGAAGATTTTTTTATTTGGTTCTCAAACTTCTTTAGATAATCTAATTTTATTAAATTATCCGACTCCAAAGGGATTACAGTTCCCCTTCCTATAAATTTTTCAATGGAAAAATCAGCTAATGAATTTCCATCCTCTATCATATGGGCAGGAGCATCTATATGAGTTCCTGTATGGGAATACATCGTCAATAGTTTCTCAGCAAACCCATCTTTTTTTATTGTGTTTTTTTGAATGATTTTAGGCGGTTCTGTCCCTGGAAAAACAGTCATTTTTTCATGGATAATATGTGTTAAATCTATTATTTTCATTCTCTCCCCCTATTATAAATTTTTAATAACTTTATTTATTCTACCTGTAAAAATTTATTATTTTAATAGATCTTCTAAGTATACCCCATCTTTTTCTTTTTTCAAAAAAATTAATGAAGTTTACCTTTATTTTCCTCTAAAGGAGAATAAAAAAAAATAACGTGACGTTGCATCCAGATAGGCATAATCTAAATTTTTATAATTTTTATTTATTTTATAATTTTTATCTCAAAACTCTATGTTTATAAAATAAACATACAGTTTTTTAGTGATATCCCTTACAGGTATAATTTCCTAGATAATAAAAAAAGAGATCCCAAATAAAATTAGGATCTTTCTGTTGTCTTATCTCTCATGGTATTTAACGGGAAATGCTATCTGTATTATCGATCCCTCTCCCTTTCCTAAATGAACTATAACCTCATTAAAAATTTCTATAGAGTCCCCAACAACCACATATCCATTATCTTCTACATATTTGAGAAGCTTTTCATAACTTTCCTCTATGGTATCCCATGTATCCTTGTGTATTATAGAGGCAAACCATCCCCCCTCTATTTTCAGGCTGTTTTTATGATTACAGGAAACAGGAGTAAAAAATCCAATACTCTTCACTTCCATTGTATTTCCTAAAATAACATCCTTCTTTGATATTCTCACAAAATAATCATCTCCCTGGATATCCATCTCCTCCCTTATATTTATTAAATCAGAAAATGTTTTATCATACTTTAAATAATCACAGGGTTTTTCTATATGGATAGCAATGGCCTCCATAGATTCAAGGTATATGATCTGCGGCTCGATATCATCCTTTTTCATTATGTTTTTTATCTCAGATATTTTTTTATCTATTGTAAGTTTTGATTCAACCATCTTTTTTATCTTTATATCCAGTAATCGGTTCTTCTCCTCTAAATAGTCCAGACTCTCCTCAGGGGAACGGCTTTTGGTATATTCCCCTATCTCCTTTAGAGAAAATCCGGCCTCCTTGAGTATAAGTATAAATCTCAAGTTAGAAAATTGTTCCTCCCCATAGTATCTGTAGGAGGTCTCGCTATCCACAAACTTCGGTTTAAATAGTCCGATATTGTCATAATAGATAAGGGTCTGACGGGAAATCTTAAAAAAACTGGCTATCTCATTGATCTTATATTTTTTTTTCATAGAACCTCCTAAAATATTCTTGACTATATAGTATACCATATAGTTTATAATGTATATAGAAACAAGGAGGTTAGTTATGAAAGATTTAAGTTTAGAAAACGGATGTGTAAAAAAAGTATTTTTTAAGTTTGCAATTCCCAGTATAATAGGATTATTGATTGTGTCCATGCAGATAATGATAGATGGAATGTTTATAGGGAATATCGTCGGTCCCAGAGGTCTTGCGTCGGTTAACTTAGCCATGCCCTATATGAGTACCATTATGAGTATAGTCATGATGATCTCAGCCGGTGGTGCTGTGTTAGCCTCGATCTCACTTGGAAAAAATCAAAAACAAAGAGCAGGAGAGGTAGCAACCTTTACTCTGGTATCGTATCTAGTGATAGTCGGAGTAATTTCCATGGGCAGCTTGCTTTTTCTGGATAAGATAATATTGTTTTTGGGAGCAGATGCAGGATTACTGCCCCTGGTAAAAGCTTATATGAAACCCCTATTATTATTATGTGTCGTTTTAAACCTTCCAATATATACCGAAACATTTGCAAGGGTTGGGGAAAAACCAAACTCTGTATTTTTAAGTGGTTTGGTGTGCTGCCTCAGTAATATAGTCTTGGACTACCTGTTTATTGTAATATTTCGATGGGGAATGTCTGGAGCAGCTTATGCCACAGCAACAGCAAACCTTCTGGGCGGGTTGGCACTCTTTGGTTATTTTTTTAAGGACAGATCCCAGATACAGTTTTCTAAGGTAAAAGGAGATTTTAAACTGTTAAAAAATATACTCTATAATGGAAGTTCTGAGATGCTCACAGTGGTATCTACGTCGGTAGCGGCTTTTTTATTTAATAGGATAATCATGAAAGAAATAGGAGAAATAGGAATTTCAGCCCTTACAATAGTATTTTATGTAAATACCATTGTAAACATCTCCCTCTATGGACTGGCTCAGGCATTGCAGCCTATAATTTCATATAATTTAGGGGCAAAAAGAATCGAAAAGATATACGACGTATTAAAAGTTTCTCTTACAACCGGAGGAAGTATAGGTCTAGTATTCTTTGTTCTGATGAAATTTTACAGTGCTCCCATAGTAAATATCTTTACCAATGGAAATACTGAACTGACCAGTCTCACCAATGAAGCGATAGGGTATTTTGTATTTGCCTATATATTTTCTTTTATAAATATAATCTCCAGTTCATTCCATACGGCTATAGAAAAACCACTGGAATCTGCCAGTATAGCATGTCTTAGATCTCTGATTTTTGTAGGGATATTTCTTTTTATCCTTCCTTCTATCTTTGGAGCCCGGGGAATATGGATGGCTATTCCTATGGCAGAAGTTACCTGCCTGATTATAAGTATCTCTATGATGACGAGATCTTTTAGAAAAATTGAAAATAGTATGGAACTAGACTTAATTAATTAATTAATTAAAAAGACTGCTTA
>CAZUGM010000218.1:0-1909 GCA_964619915.1 uncultured Fusobacteriaceae bacterium
TGTCATAATTTAAGCAATAAAAAAGGAGGATACACTCAGTATCCTCCGATAAAATCAAAATAGAACCCTGGAATTTTTTCCAGAATTGCGTCCTAGTTTTATTTATAGACAGGATGGTACCAGTGAACTGTCTTTATTCAGTTTTGTACTATATATTATCATATTTTTATTTATATTCATAATTAAAAACACTCTAAAACCTTTGCAGCTTAGTTAAATATTCTATAAATGCCGAATCTTTATTTAATTTTTTATTATTCTCTTGTAGTTTATAGATGTATCCAAGATCTGAAATTAAATTTCTTTACACTATTTTTACATTAAATAAACATTGGGTTTACACCCTTGGTTTATAATACCTGTATATTAATAGAAAATAATCAAGGAAAAATACCAGCTATACAGTAAAAGATATTGAAAATATAAATTTAATATTTCTAAAAAAGTGTAAATATGTCAATTATTGATAATAGAATGGTGAATTTAAGGAGGAGTAAAATGGCGTTAGATATATTTTTTAAAGTTATAGGAGGATTAGGAATCTTTCTATATGGTATGCACCATATGTCAGGAGGAATGCAAAAAATTGCCGGAGCTAAGATCAAAAGTATCATTGGTCTGCTGACTAAAAACAGGGTTATAGCCTGTATAGTCGGTGTATTAGTAACAGCCATGGTTCAGTCATCTTCTGTAAGTACAGTTATGACTATCGGATTTGTTAATGCCTCACTTATGAGTTTGAAGCAGGCATTAGGTGTAATCTTAGGAGCCAATATCGGTACCACTGTTACTGGTTGGATCCTGGTATTAAAAATCGGAAAATACGGTTTACCTATGGCAGGAATAGCTGCTATCTTATACCTATTTGCCAAAAATGAAAAAGTAAAGACTAAAGTTTTAACATTTATGGGATTGGGAATGATCTTCTTTGGATTACAGCTTATGAGTGAAGGATTTAAACCCCTTAGAACTATGCCTTTTTTCATAGAACTGTTCCACAGTTTTGATGCAAGTACAGGTTTTGGTGGAGTAATAGCAGCTGCCCTTGTAGGAGCTTTACTTACAGCCATAGTACAGTCATCTTCAGCTACTTTAGGTATAACAATAGTATTAGCCAGCCAGGGAATGATAAATTCTCAGACAGCAGTTGCTCTAGTCCTGGGAGAAAATGTAGGTACAACAATCACTGCTATGTTAGCAGCTTTAGGGGCCCGTGCAAATGCAAAGAGAGCGGCAATAGCTCATACAGTTATAAATGTTATAGGTGTAATATGGGTAGTATCTATATTTCCATTTTACCTTCAATTTTTATCTAACTTTGTTAATCCTGTAGCTAATATTACAAAATATATTGCCACTGCCCATACGATGTTTAACGTGACCAACGTATTATTATTCTTACCGTTCATAGGTTATATAGCTAAAATGCTGGAAAAAATGATAGTTGAAAAGGCAGAGGTCGTAAAAAAAATTACTCACTTAGATGAAAGAATGCTTGAAACTCCTGATGTTGTAGTGGAACAGACAAAATTAGAGATAAAATGGGAACAGAGATCATCTCTTCATTTGGTGATTTAAAGAAAACCCTAAAAGAAAACTTACCTATGGATTCAAAAGAATTTCAAAATGTATTGGATCTAGAAGACAAGATGGATCTGGTACAGGATGAGATCGCCTCTATAAACTCTAAAGTTCTTACTTTAGATTTAGAAGCACCAATCATAAAGAAAGCCAGAAAAAATATAGCTATCTCAGACCAGTATGAATCTGTTACAGATTATCTGAAAAGAATTGCATTTATCCATAAGAGATTATTTGACAATGACCAAAAACTGAGTAAGACAAATTTAGAAGAATTGGAAAAAATTCATACTATGACTGTAGATTTCTTTGACTATGTAGATAGTTC
>CAZUGM010000218.1:1919-3827 GCA_964619915.1 uncultured Fusobacteriaceae bacterium
AACTATAAGATCTTAGGAGAAGCCACTAAAAGATCTGCTAACATTTCCAACCTATACAAGGAAATAAGAAGAAATCATCTGGATAGAATGGCTGAAACAGCTAAGTCACCAATATTGGTTACTGGATATATGGATATATTAAATCACTATAAAAGATTGAGCGATCACTCTCTGACAGTAGTAGAAATATTGAATGTATAAGATAAAAAAAAAGATTCCCCTACGGGAATCTTTTTTATTGCAGCACCACTGCTTTTTTTTAAAATAATAATATATAGAGCAAGGGTAAGATGAAAACTGTTAAAACTCCGGCTACTCCAATGGCTAAACCACTCATTGCTCCTTCGATTTCTCCCATCTCAATAGCTCTAGAAGTACCTACAGCATGACTGGCAGTCCCAATGGCTATCCCTTTGGCAATTTTATTTTTTATCTTGAATACCTTACATATAAATGGTGCCATAACAGCTCCTGTTATCCCGGTTATCATAACCATCACAATGGTAATAGGAACAATTCCTTCTACCTGTTTAGACAACTCTATGGCTATAGGGGTAGTCAGTGACTTTGGCAGAGAAGATTTTATTAGACTCATGTCTAGCCCCAACACCTTTCCTAGAAGAGTACAGGATAGTATAGAGGTCAAAACTCCTACGATAGCTCCTCCCAATATAGGTATAAAATGCTGTTTTAACAGATCTATTTTTTTATACAGGGGTACCGCTAAAACCACTGTGGCAGGACCCAAGAAAAAAGAGATCAGGTCACCTCCTTTTTTATAGGTCTCCAATGGTATTTTAAAATATAATAATACAGGGATTATAATTATAAGTGCTATTAATATAGGGTTCATAATAGGAAGTTTAAACTTTTTATAGATCTCCATCCCTATGATATAAGCAATAATTGTCAGACAAATTCCAAATAACGGACTATTTAATAATTCTATCATTTTTTCCTCCTATCTATCAGATACTGAACTGTAAGACCTGTGGTTCCCATAGTAATTACAGTAGTTATTATCATAGTTACTGCTATTTTCAGTACATTTCCACTGAGCAGATCCAAAGCAGAAATAAGTCCCACACCTGGCGGGATAAAAAATATCGCCAGATTCAACAGGATATTATGGGCTCCCTTCTCCACAAAATTTACGTCAATTAATTTTCTTTCCAGCAAAACGAAAAATATCAGCATTCCAATTACCGGCCCTGGAAATGGGAAGCTGATGGATTTACTGATTATTTCTCCTAAGTAAGTTACCATAAATATAATGGCATATTGTTTTATCATGATCTATCACCTCGAAAAGTATTATACCACAAAAAAGTTCTATTATGGAGCCCTAATATGGGACATGAAAAAAAGTTTTTAGATTTATTTTTTTTTCAAAAAATGTTAATATTGGGAGTAAAAAAAATATATATAATGAGGAGCAAAATTATGGGATTTAGTCATTTTAAAGATGGAAAAGCTGTCATGGTAGATGTGAGTAAAAAAGAGGATACCAGCAGAAAAGCAACAGCCTGCGGGAGTATAGAGGTAAATGCTGAAACTATGGATCTTATTGTAAACGGGGGAGTTAAAAAAGGTGATGTTTTAGGAGTAGCCAGAGTTGCGGCCATCATGGCTTCTAAAAAAACCCATGAACTTATCCCCATGTGTCACCCCCTCCTTCTTACAGGAGCCGATATAGATTTTCGTGAAGGCTTCTTCCGCGCCGTCCTGGCGATCGACGATCGTGATGACGCGCACGATCGTTGCCCCGGATGCGCGGAGCGCTTCCGCCGCCTTGATGGCGGAGCCGCCCGTTGTTGTGACGTCCTCGACGATAACGACGCGCTTACCCGCCATCGACTCGTCGCGCGCCAATCCTTCGATCAGGCTTTTGGTACCGTGCTCCTTGGC
>CAZUGM010000219.1:0-3821 GCA_964619915.1 uncultured Fusobacteriaceae bacterium
ATAGGAGTTATTCTGGACTGGGTGCCGGGACATTTTTGCAAAGATGCCCATGGTTTATACAGGTTTGATGGTACTCCGACATACGAGTATAGTAATCCTGTATTGGGGGAAAATGAACAGTGGGGAACCTGTAACTTTGACCTGTCCAAACGGGAGATTCATAGTTTTTTAATATCAAATGCCATATTTTGGATGAAGGAATATCATATAGATGGTCTCAGAGTAGATGCGGTATCTAATATGCTATATCTAGATTTTTGTAAGGAACCCAGTCTGGAGCTGAAAAACAAAGATGGCGGGAATCAGAATTTGTGGGCAATTGATTTTATGCAGAGGTTAAATACAGCTATATTTAAAGAGTTCCCAAATGCACTGATGATAGCTGAAGAATCCACATCCCGGCCAAATATAACTAAGGGTAAGAAAGAAAATGGGTTGGGATTTAACTATAAATGGAATATGGGATGGATGAATGATATTTTGAAATATATGGAGCTCGACCCCATCAACAGGAAATTTCATCACAATTTAATTACATTTTCAATAGTCTATGCTTTTTCGGAAAATTATGTTTTGCCTTTTTCCCATGATGAAGTAGTCCATGGTAAAAAATCTCTTATAGAAAAATTTCCAGGTTACTATGTGGACAAATTTGCAAGTCTGAGACTTCTTTTGGGGTATATGATGGCACACCCCGGGAAAAAACTTCTCTTTATGGGGGGAGAGATCGGCCAGTTTTTAGAATGGAGGTTTTATGAGTCTATAGAGTGGCAGTTGTTGGAGCTTCAAAAACACAGAGAGCTACAGGAATTTGTTAAAAACTTAAACTTTTTTTATAGATCTGAAAAATCTTTATGGGAAATTGATCATTCATATGAAGGATTTCATTGGTTAGAAGCGAATAATAATGATTGTGGGATAGTTTCCTTTATGAGAAAAAGTGAGGAGAGGGATAATTTTATAATAGCAGTATATAATTTTACACCTGTTCATTACTCCAAACATAAGATGGGAGTCCCTAGATTTGTCGATTATGAAGAAGTATTGAACAGTGATACCAGTAAGTATGGTGGAGAAAACAGGGTGAATTTAGAAATATTGAAACCTAGATGGGGCGGTGTGGAAAAAGAACTTTGCCATATAGAGATAAATATAGCTCCACTTTCAGTAATTTATTTAAAACCAAAATTTTAAAACTTAGTATTTTTAATGGTCAATACATTGAGAAAAAAAGAACAATTTTTTATATTATAACGATTAAAATATAATCAATTCACCTGATAAAATATAAGGGAATTGTGATAAGATATCTGAAAAGTTAAATATTCATAAGGGGGGAGTTAAATGAGAAAAAAAGAGATGATAGCTATGCTATTAGCAGGTGGACAGGGGAGTCGATTGGTTCCTTTAACTTCAGATGTAGCGAAACCAGCAGTTGATTTTGGAGGTAAATATAAAATTATAGATTTTCCACTGAGTAATTGTACAAATTCAGGGATAGATACTGTGGGGATACTCACCCAATACAGACCATTTTTATTAAATACGCATATAGGAACAGGTTCAGCCTGGGATCTGAATAGTATGCATGGAGGAACAGCAATACTTCCACCATATACAACTCAAGAAGGTGGAGCCTGGTATAAAGGAACGGCTAATGCCATCTACCAAAATATTGAGTATATAGACAGATATGATCCGGATCATGTACTTATCTTGTCGGGAGATCACATCTATAAGATGGATTACAATAAGATGTTAAGAGAGCATAAAAAACAAGGGGCAGATGTAACGATTGCTGCCTTAACAGTGACCTTAGAAGAGGCTAAAAGATTCGGAATAATGAATGTCAGAGATGATAACACAATATATGAATTTGAAGAAAAACCAGAAAAACCAAAGAGTAATTTAGCTTCTATGGGAATCTATATCTTTAAATGGTCGGAATTAAAAAAATATCTGATTGAAGATGAAGAAAATAAGGAATCGAAAAATGATTTCGGTATGAATATACTGCCTAAGATGTTGAATGATGGACTGAAAATGATCACCCATCCATTTAAAGGCTATTGGAAAGATGTAGGAACGATCAATAGTTTATGGGAAGCCAACATGGATCTGTTGGATGAGAACAATGATTTGAATCTACATACCAATAATTGGAAGATATATACATCGGGAGAGCCAAAAGGAGCTGCTTATTTTGGTGAAGCTGCTGTAGTTGAAAATTCAATGGTAGTAGATGGGTGTGAAGTTAGTGGTTCAATTAAGAATAGTGTATTGTTTCCTGGGGTAGTTATAGAGGAAGGGGCTGTAGTTGAAAATTCAGTGTTATTTCCAAATGTAAAAATAGGGAAGGGAGTAATCTTAGATAGAGTCATAGTAGGAGAAAATACAAACGTTCTATCTGGAACTCATGTTGGAGATGCTACAATAAAGGTTATACCGCAAAATAAAACTATAAAATAAATTTGGAGGAGAATTATGGCAAAATCATATATGGGATTAATACTGGCAGCTCAAGATACTAATAATATAATGGGACTCACAAAATATAGACCGATTGCATCTATTCCATTTGCAGGTAGATATAGAGTAGTGGATTTTTCGTTAACAAACTTAACCAGAGTTGGAATTTCAAATGTAGGAATAGTGGTTCCACATAACTATGTAAGATCACGTCGAGATCACATAAGAGGAGGTCAATTTTGGGATCTAAATAGAAAAAATGGTGGGATATTTTTGATTCACCCTACCATTGATGCCGAAATAGGAAAGTCAAATGTAAAAAACTTTAGATCTAATTTAGAATATTTACATAAGAGTAAGGAAAAGAATGTTGTATTATGTTCATCTCATTTAATTGCTAACATAGATCTAAAATCTGTTATAGATTCCCATGAAAAATCAGGGAAAGATCTTACTATAGTCTATAAAAAAGTAGATAAAGATCTAAAGGAATATAGGGGTTGTACAACAGTAATACTAAATGAAGATAAAGAAATAGAAAAATTTGGAATGGTCGTAGATTTTCAGGAAGCAACAAATATATCTCTGGAAATAAAAATTATAAGAAAGGATCTCCTGATAGACCTTCTTATGAGCGGAGTGCAAAATGGCCTTGTAGGAGACTTAAATAAATTTATTGAGCGTAGTGTCCATAAAATTTCTACTAATCTATATGAATTTACCGGCTATGGTAAATTTATCGATTCCACAAAAAATTACTTTAAAGCAAATAAAGATATATTAAAAAAAGAGATCAGAGAGGAACTTCTCCTTAGTAACGGCGGGGTATCTACAAAAATTAATGACACTCCTCCGGCTATCTACAAACCAAATTCCAAGGTTTCTAATTCCCTTATAGCCAACGGTTGTATTGTGAAGGGATCTGTGAAAGACAGTATCATAGGTAGAAGGGTAGTCATAAAAAAAGGCGCTACCATAGAAAACAGTATAGTCCTGCAATCTTGTGTAATTGAAGAGGGTGTGGAGATAAAAAATGTGATTATAGATAAAAATGTAACAATTAGCAAGTATCAAAAAGTGATTGGATCTGAAGAGTTTCCATTGATAATAGAAAAAAAATCATTATTAGACGGATAACATATTTTTGCTGGCTCTAAGGAGCCAGCATTTTAAGAAAAAAGGAGAACATTATGAAAATATTATTTGTAAGTAGTGAGGCACACCCCTTTGCCAAGAGTGGAGGGTTAGGAGATGTTGCACATTCCCTTCCTAAAGCCCTTGTTAAAACCACAGATATCAGGGTGATTATGCCTAAATACACAAACATCCATGATAGATATCGGAGTGGAATG
>CAZUGM010000220.1:0-3820 GCA_964619915.1 uncultured Fusobacteriaceae bacterium
GATAAATAATGTAATTTTATATTTCTGCAGTGCATCTTTGATAGCAGCAGAAGAGAGGTCATCTAAGATGATAATAGTGCCTCCAATCTTTATAGGAAGGATTAGATTTCCCATAAGTGGAAGGATATGGTGCATAGGTAAAAGGGCTAAAATTCTATCAATCTCTCTATATAATCCAACTTTAGCAATATTATCGATGTTGGAGAGAAGATTTTCCATAGTAAGCATAACTCCCTTGGGATCCCCGGTAGTACCAGAAGTATAGAGGAGTAAGACAGTTTGATCCCCCACTGGAGCTTCAATATAATTTTTTCTACTTGTATAATTTTCAGGAACTTTTACCTCATCTAAATTGATGATGGGGATATCTAATCCGGATATCTTTAGTGCTTCTGTAGCAACTTCCAGGTTTTTATTACTGGTATACAGATACTTTGGTTGTGCATTGGTTAAAAAATATGCGATTTCGGCAGCACTACTCCCTGCATCTACATTGATAGAAATTCCTTTTTTTTCCCAGATAGAGAATAAAGCATACGCG
Organism: uncultured Fusobacteriaceae bacterium; assembly: GCA_964619915.1. GTDB lineage: Bacteria > Fusobacteriota > Fusobacteriia > Fusobacteriales > Fusobacteriaceae > Psychrilyobacter. The sequence goes on from CAZUGM010000220.1 coordinate 542, forward strand.
ATCTCAGGCCGGTTTTCCAAAAATACCAGGACCTTATCATCTGGCTTTTCTAATTTTAACATATCCGAATAATATAAAATTCTTCTTACTAATTCTTTATACGAAATTTCAGTTCCCTTATATATCAGGGCTGGTTTGTCTCTTGAAATAATAAATTTCATTATGTTCCTCCTAAATTATTGATAGACATTTTAACTTATTATACTATATTTGTTGATGTAAAACAAACATACCCAAGGAAAAATAAGAGTATAGGTGTTATTTTATTTTTTCTGAAAATTTTATTTGTTTAAATATGATTTTTTTTAATTAATTTAATAGGAAATTATAAGGAAAGAAAGTATAGTCTATTATTCAAATAAAATGTTTAATAAAGGGGGAATGACCATGTATGCGCAAGAAAATGACAGCCAATTAATTCACGTAGAACAAATCTTGCCAGAAAACTTAACAATTTTACCAATGCTAACAAGACCAATATTTCCAAACATTATGATCCCTATAACTTTTTCAGGGGAAGTTTTTTTAAAAACTATTAAGATGGTAGAGGAAACAGAGAATAAATTATTAGGTTTAGTTTTTGTAAAGGAACTAAATCAATTTGATATTTTTAAGTCGGAGTTATATGAAGTTGGAACAGTAGTAAAAATTCATAAGATAACACCTCTTTCAGCTAATACGATTCAGATAATAGTTCAGGGATTGAATAGATTTGAGTTGTTAAAAGTGGTACAAAAAGAACCTAATACAGTCTGGAATGTAAAATATGACAAAGGGGAGGAGGGACCTCCAAATGATGAAATACGTGCTTATATGTTAGCAATTATGTCGTCTTTAAAGGAAATTTTTAAGGTTAATCCCATATTACAGGAGGAGTTAAAGTTACTCATGAATCAGGTAAATTATGAGAAACCAGGTGTACTTATGGATCTTATAACTTCCATGCTGAAAACAGAGAATAAAAATCTACAAGAAGTTTTGGAGGAGTGGGATCTAGCAAAGAGAAGCAGACTGTTATTGACAATGCTGAAAAAGGAATTAGAGATATCGCATCTTCAGCAAAAACTTCAAAAACAAATTGAAGAAAAAGTCAGTAAGCAGCAAAAAGAATATTTTTTAAAGGAACAATTAAAGCTGATTAAAAAAGAATTGGGAATGGAAAAAGATGATAAAGAAACTGAAGTTGAAAAAATATTACAGTTATTGGAAGGAAAAACTCTAAGTGAGGAAGCACTAAAGACTGTAGAGGAGCAAATAGAAAAATTAAAATTATTGGATAGTCATTCACCGGAACACAATGTAGTAAGATCATACCTTTTAGCTATAGCAGAACTACCATGGGGAGTTTATTCAGAAGACAGTTTGGATATTAAAAAGTCTAGGAAAAAACTGGATGAAGACCACTATGGATTACAGGATGTTAAGAGTAATATATTAGAATTTATTAGTACTATTATGAAGACAGGAAATGTAAGTGGAGCTATCCTTTGTTTAGTAGGTCCTCCGGGAGTAGGGAAAACTTCCATTGGAAAATCAATTGCAAATGCATTAAACCGTGAATTTTTTAGATTTTCTGTAGGTGGGATGAAGGATGAAGCAGAGATAAAAGGTCATAGAAGAACTTATATCGGTGCTATGCCAGGAAAGATATTACAGGCTATAAAAAAAGTCGGAACGGCAAATCCATTAATAATGTTAGATGAGATAGACAAAATAGGAAACAGTTATCAGGGGGATCCGGCATCTGCTCTTTTAGAGGTATTAGATCCAGAGCAAAATGTTGAATTTTTAGATCATTATTTAGATGTCAGATTTGACCTGTCTAAAATTTTATTTATAACCACAGCCAACCAGTTAGATACTATCCCTAAACCACTTTTAGACAGGATGGAAATAATTCAGCTGCCAGGCTATATATTAAAAGAAAAAGAAGAGATAGCGAAGAAATATCTGATTCCGCATCAAATGGAAGAACATGGTTTGACAAAAAAAGAGATCTCAATCTCAAATACAACTCTGAGAGAAATTATTGATAAATATGCCAGAGAAGCAGGAGTAAGGGGATTGGAAAAAAACATTAAAAAGATCATGAGAAAAGCTACTCTGAAAATTGCCGAGGGGGAAAATAAAAAAATAAGTGTAAATAAAAAGAATATGGAAGAGTTTTTAGGTAAACCAATTTTCACAACTGAAGAACTGTATAATAAAAATGTTCCTGGAGTTACACTAGGATTAGCCTGGACATCTATGGGTGGAGTCACTCTATACATAGAGGCAAGAGTTATAGGTCATCAAGGCGGGTTTAAACAGACAGGTCAATTGGGAGATGTAATGAAAGAATCTTCAATTATCGCTTATTCATACGTCAAATCTTTGATGTGTAAAGAAGACTGTGATAAAGATAAAAAAGATTTCTTTGATAAACACAGTATTCACCTTCATGTACCTGAAGGTGCTACTCCAAAAGATGGACCTTCTGCCGGTGTAACTATGGCACTAGCTTTATATTCATTGGCTAAAAATAAACCTATTAAAAATAATATAGCCATGACTGGAGAGATCACTCTGACTGGAAAAGTGTTACCTATTGGAGGAGTAAGGGAAAAAACAATAGCTGCAAGAAGAGTGGGAGTCAATACACTATTATTTCCAAAAGATAATAAAACTGACTTCGATAGACTTCCTAATTATATAAAGGAGGGAATCACAGTGCATTATGCTGATTATTTTGAAGATATTTTAAAAGTAGTATTTTAAAATAATTATCTAATAAAGATGGCAGTAATTATAAATTTTATCTTTAATTACTGCCATCTTTAATTAACTAAAAGTTTAAAGTCCGATAATTAATTGCTATAAAATTTTTATAACACAAAAAATAAAATCTATAAAGTATATGGAGGTCAGATAATGATATTAATTCATGAAAAATTAAAAAAATTTATGGCTAAAAAAAATCTTAATGTTATAAAGATATCCCTTAAAATTTCCACAAGTGGCTGATGTGCTGGAATGAAAACACTTCAGGTTGAAGCAATAGAAAAGATGGAAAATGAAAATGGATTTACAAAATATAGTGTAGATGGTCTAAATATATATGTCTACGATGGACTGGAATTAACAGATGAAGTAGAGATTAACTATTTATATTCAATACCTATAATAGGAACTGTACTCAGTGCTTCTGGAATAAGGATTAAAGATTAAAAATAGAGAAGAAATATTTAAAGAAGTTTTTAATAAGGAAGCCTTTGGGCTTCTTTATTTTTTATTGTTTAG
>CAZUGM010000221.1:0-3721 GCA_964619915.1 uncultured Fusobacteriaceae bacterium
GGATATGTTGCCAAAATGCATAAATTCCCCACCAACGAAAGATCGGCAATGCCGCCATATAAAGTGGTGGAGATGGCTACAATGGGAGGAGCCAGAGCTGTCCACAGGGAAGATCAATTGGGTTCTTTGGAAGAAGGAAAGCTGGCAGATATAGTAATTTTAGAAACAAAATCTGTAAATATGCAGCCCATATTTGATCCATATTCAGTATTGGTATACTCGGCCAATGCCTCTAATGTAGATACGGTAATCGTAAACGGAAAGGTGATTGTAGAGAATAAAAAATTATTGACCTATGATGAGGAAAAGAACAGAAAGGCTATCCGGAATTTTTCAAAGACAGTTAAAAAAATAGCAGAAACTTTATAGAGATAGATTTAAATTTAGAGGGGGAGTTAAGATGGAAAAAAATCCAAAGAAGATAGTTATCAGAGATAAGGAGCAAAGTATAAAAAGTTTACAGGAGTATAAATACAATGAATTTGGAGATCCGAATTTGTTTAAAAAAATAGATGGTTTGGGAAAGACAGTAGTCCACTGGATATATGAATACAGATACGACGAATTAAAAAGAAAGACTATGATGAAAATATCTGATATAGGAACAGATAAAGAAACAATAATGGAGTATGAATATTAGAGGGAAAAAATAGATGAAATATGATATAATATAATAAATTGTTCATATAAAATAGAAGAAGAGGAGATTTATGTGCATTTATTAGATGGAGTTATATGTGGGATGGTACTTTCATTACCTTTTGGTCCACTAGCTATATATTGCATGGAAAAGACATTATCTGAAGGAAGATATAAGGGCTTTATATCCTCTATGGGAATGATAACAGTAGATGTTTTTTACGGGCTTATTGCATTGTTTGGATTCAGATATGTAGAAGGTTTGTTACGTGACTATCAAATAGAAATAAAGGTTATATCTGGAATTTTGATATTAGGATTGGGATATAAAATCTTTAGAAATAGAAAAGAAATAAAAAATGTTGTAGAGGAAGATCACTTCGGTTATATAAGATCTTATATAACAACTATTTTAGTGGCCTTTGCTAATCCCCTTTCAATCTTTACCTTTATAGGTCTTTTTGCAATTTTAGGTGTATCTACAGATGTAAACTATATTAGTTTAAAAATTGCTTTGGGAATACTGATCGGTGGAGGAACCCAGTGGTTCGGAATAACAGGGGCATTATCTCATTATAGAAAAAAAATAACATTTAAAACTTTAGAAATGTTGAGGCATTATGCCAGTGTAATAATTATGTTAGGCGGAGTGGCAATCACTCTGTCATCATTTATAAAAAACTAAGATATAGCTTTTTCCTATAGTCTTAAAAAGGAGTAGTGAAATGGTAAAAAATTTAGACTCATACTTAAAGTATGATCCGAAGAATGAAAATGTAACAATAGCAGTAGCAATGAGTGGAGGAGTAGATTCTTCAACGGTGGCTTATCTGTTGAAAAAACAAGGGTACAAAGTTTTTGGTATCACAATGGAGGTCTGGACCAGTGGATCATCATGCAGTACAAATATAGACCTAAGTGATGCAAAAAAAGTATGCGATGATCTGGGAATAGAACATCATATGATTCATTTAGGAGATGAATTCAAAGATATAGTTGTAGACAGCTTTGTAAATGACTATATGGAGGGAAGAACTCCTAATCCATGCATGGTGTGTAACAGATACATCAAATTTGGAAGGCTGGTAGAATCAGCATTATCTCATGGAGCAGATTTTATAGCTACCGGACATTATGCTAAGATAGAAGACGGCCTGTTAAAAATTGGTGATGATCCAAATAAAGATCAGGTATATTTCCTGTCTCAAATGAGAAAAGAAAATATAAAAAAATTAATGTTTCCAATAGGAGACCTTGAAAAACCTCAGGTAAGAGAATTAGCTGAGCTATTGAATATCAGGGTATATGCAAAAAAAGACAGTCAGGAGATCTGTTTTGTAGAGGATGGTAAATTAGGAGAATTCTTAAATGAACTGACAGATGGGAAAGCTTCATCTGAAGGTGAGATTGTAACAACAGATGGAAAGGTAATAGGTAAACATAGAGGAGTTAGTTTCTATACTATCGGGCAGAGAAAAGGACTGGGAATCAGTTATCCCACACCACTTTATGTTATTCAGATAGACAGTAAAAAAAATCGTTTGATAGTTGGAAATAATGAAGAGTTATTCAGCTCATATTTGATAGCCAATAAGATAAATCTTTTGGGATGTGAAACGATAGAAGAACTAAAAAATATGAAATTAAAAGCAAAGACTAGATCTCGTGATAAATTTCATCCTTGTACTGTAAAGGTTTTAGAAAATGACAAGATAAAGATAGATTTCACCGAGGAAAAGGTTAGAGCTATAACTCCAGGACAGGGTGTAGTACTGTATAGCTATGATGGAGAAGTTATGGCAAGTGGATTTATAGTGAAATAACAGGATATAAAAATTAAAAATTATTGGAAATAATAAAGCCCAAGTCTAAAGACTTGGGCTTTTAAAATTATAAAAATTAAGAACTAAATATTATCTGGCCGCTGCTGTCCAGGGCCATGATAATTTTCATAGGATCATAGTCCCCAAAACTTTTATTCCAGGATATTATAGAAGCTAGAAGTAATGTTTTGTTGTTAAAGTTTTGCATTATTTTCTCACCTTTTTTCAATATAAGAAACGCTTTCACCTTACACACCTCCTCAAAAATAATTGCGGTAATAACTTCTCAATAGAGTATACCACCTATATGGATAGAATAAAATTAAAACTACATTAAAAGTTTAATAAATCCACATTCTACAAAATTAAAAAAAATTAATCTTTGTAGTTGCTTTATTAGACGCAAAAAATAAAAAAAAGTTTAAAAAAATTATTTATTTATTTATTTTTTAAATTATTCATAAAAAATGTTTGACAAGGAGAGAAAATTAGGGATATAATCAATTATAAAATTAAATAGAAACTTCGGGGCAGGGTTTGATTCCCTACCGGCGGTAAAAGTCCGCGAGCGCAAGCTGAACTAGTGAAATTCTAGTACCGACAGTTATAGTCTGGATGATAGAAGTTGTTTAATAAAATTTCAATTTATGTTTTAAAAATATTTTTTCTTTAGGGTTTGTTCTGGACAGACTTATGTGGAAGTGTTTTTTAGAAAATGATAAATTAAAAAAATTATTAAAAGTCTAAAGCCTCGAGTAAAACTTGAGGCTTTTTTTTATAAAAAAATAAAATATATGGGGGAAAAAATTATGAGAACATTTGAAGGAAATTTTAACGGAGAAAATATCAGAGTAGGAATAGTATGCGGAAGATTCAATGAATTTATTACTTCTAAATTATTGGGAGGAGCCAAGGATGCTCTGGTTAGACACGGTGTAAGTGCTGAAAATATAGAAATTTAAAAACATAATCAAGTCTGAAAACAACATCAAGCGATGCAGAAAATATAGATGCAGCATGGGTTCCGGGAGTGTTTGAGATGCCATTGATAGCTAAAAAGATGGTAGAGACTAAGAAATATGATGCAGTAATAGCTTTGGGAGCGGTAATAAAAGGATCAACTCCTCATTTTGATTATGTATGTGCAGAAGTATCTAAAGGGATAGCCACTGTATCTATGGATTCAGGAATTCCTGTTATTTTTGGAGTTTTAACAACCAATACAATTGAGCAGGCTATAGAAAGAGCGGGAACTAAAG
>CAZUGM010000222.1:0-3679 GCA_964619915.1 uncultured Fusobacteriaceae bacterium
ATATGCAGGTGAAAATTAGGAAAATATTCGACGACTTACATAAATCTCTAGCATCAATTCGATTTTTTCTAATTTTTTCAAATATGGAATAGAAATTTTTAATAAGTCTTGAACTTTGGTTACTTTTTTTCAAGAGAAAGTAACAGAAATTTTTTAAATAATGAATTTTGTTAAAAAATAATGTTAAAGAAAATAAATAAAGGGGAAAGGAACTATGAATATCAGAGAAATACAAGAAAAAGATGCGGAATTATTTTTAAATTTATTGTTGGAATTGGATAACGAAACCAAATTTATGATGCTGGAGCCGGGAGAAAGAAAAAATAACCCCGAGGTAACCAGATCGATAATTAAAAGGAACCCTCAAGATTCCTTTATGTATGTTGCAGAGGAGGACAATAAATTAGTAGGATTTTTAACCGGAGAAAGGGGAAGTGCCAACAGAATAAAACACACCGCCTATATAGTTATCGGGATCCTGGGTGGTCATCGTGGGAAAGGGATAGGAAGGAAACTTTTTGAGGAACTGGAAAAATGGTCCGAAGAAAACAATATCAAAAGACTTGAATTGACTGTAATGACCCACAATGAAAAAGCGGTTAACTTATACAAGAAGATGGGATTTAAAATAGAGGGACTTAAGGAACACAGTATCTTAATGGACGGAAAATTTATAGATGAATATTATATGGGGAAAATATTATAAATAAAGGGGTATAATATGGAAAATCAAGGTAGGAAAGGTAAATTTGAATTATCTGTTTTAGGAGCTGTATGGACAGTAGTGTTTTATACTAGGGTACTTATTTTAATTATAGCTGTTTTATTTATCCCTTTTCATCTTATAATTGAGTCTGTTTCTTTTGAAAATTTTAAAGTGGTTATGGATTTAGTTGATGAATCTATTTTAGATATTATAATAATAGTACTAACTTTAAAAAAAGTGAAAAAGATGAGTAATAATAATTTTAAACTGAAATATCTGGATAAATGTAGTTATAAATTATTGTTTTCTATTATTTTTTTGATTATGGGATATTATTTATTATATGAAAGTTCAATAGGAATAGTGATGGAGAAAGTTCCAATACCCAAATTTATAGAAGAAGAGTTTGCAAAGATGCTTCAACACCCTTATTCAGCTGTTATTTCCGGGGCAATAATAGCACCTATTTATGAAGAGATTTTTATGAGAGGAATCATACTGGCAGGACTATTGAATAAATATAATCCTAAGAGAGCTATAATTATTTCTGCACTGATCTTTGGAGTATGGCATTTTAATATCCCACAGTTTGTCTATGCGACGCTGATAGGAGTGATTTTAGGGATGATCTATTATAAAACTAACTCATTGCTTCTTTGTATTGCTGCACATATGGCTAATAATGCGATGGCTGTAGCTATGGAGTATACAGAGCATTCTTTCAATATGACTACTTTCTTTATAGGAGTTTTAATTTTCGTAGGTTCAGCGATATTATTCTTTCGATATCTCAAGGAATTGGATAGAAAATTAGAAATGAATAAATTATATAAAAAACAGGAGGTACTATGAAGATATATTATTTCAGCGGATCGGGGAACTCCTACTACATAGCCCAAAAAATAGCGAAGAAAACCAAGGGAACCTTGGTAGATATAGCAAAATTAGAAGGTAACCGAGTTTTAGAGGGAAAGGTAGGAGTTGTAGTTCCATGTTATGCCTTTGGAGTGCCGGATATAGTGATTAAATTTTTAAAAAGAGTTCAAAATAAATCCACATATTCTTTTTTTATCCTCACATATGCAGGTTATTACGGGGGAACATTCAAGCAGGTGGACAACCTCATGTCATTTAACTATAACAAGGGGATCAAGATGCCGGGATCGGATACGGTGTTTACCAGTAAAAAAAGCAGAGATGAAAAGAATGAGGAGATCTACAGTGCAGCAGATGAGGAGACAGGGAAAATGATAAGAGAGATAAAAACTATGAAAGAGAATAAAATAAGCAGGAGCTTTGAATATTATCTGCTGCTCCCTGTATATAAATTAGCCATGTGGTATTTTAGAGGAGCCAAAAGAGGATTTAAAACCAATGAAAGATGTACTCTGTGCGGATTCTGTGAAAAAATATGTCCGGTGGATAATATAAAAATAGGAGATAAAGTTGTTTGGGGTGCTAACTGTGAGGGATGCCTCAGGTGCATCAACTATTGTCCCTTTGAAGCCATAGAATATAAAAAATATACAGAAGGAAAGTTAAGATTTAGAAATAAAAGGATAGATATAAGTGAAGTTTAACTGTGAGGGAGCCCAATTTTATTTCTATAGACAATTACAGACTAAATAAATGGGAGATTAAAATATGAATATTAGAAAAGGTACGACAGATGATGCAGAAAAAGTCTATAAACTATATAAAGAAGTCTCCAAAATAGAAGGGGGAATAGCCAGGTTTGAGGATGAAGTCACCAGAGAATACGTAAAAGGATTTATAAAGAACGCATTAAATGACGGAGTTTTTATAGTAGCTGAAAAAGACGGGAAGATAGTAGGAGAGATCCATGGATATAAGATAGGGATTCGAGTATTTGATCATATCTTATCGAATATAACCATAGTAGTATCTCCTTATTTTCAAAGGAAGGGAATTGGCAAAAAGATATTCTTGAAATTAATAGAGGAAGGTAAAGAAAAGAAGGAAATTTCAAGGATAGAATTAGTTGCTATGGGTAGCAATAAAAAGGCCTTAAAATTTTATGAAGGTTTAGGTTTTAAAGTAGAGGGAAAGATGATGCAGAGAATTAAAAACTCCAGAGGAGATTTTGAAGTTGGAGTTATGATGGCAATGGTGTTTTAATAGAAAATAAAAATAGAGGTGGAAAAACAATGGGAAAGGATCAAAATGTCTTTGATAACGAAACCTTCTTTGAGGGGTATAAGGGGATCAGAGAACAGGAATATAACTATAATAAGTTACAGGAACAGCCTGCAATAAAAAGTCTGCTGCCGGATCTAAAGGGGAAGCGGGTTTTAGACTTAGGCTGCGGGTATGGGGAGAGCTGTAGTTATTTCATAAAAAAGAAAGCACAAGAAGTTGTGGGTATCGATATCTCCAGAAAAATGCTGGAAGTTGCAGAAAAAGAAAATTCCCATGGGAATATTGAATATTTAAAGATGAGTATGGATGAGATAGATAATTTAACGGGGAAATTTGATCTGGTATACAGTTCCCTGGCACTTCACTATATGGAAGATTTTAAAAAATTATTGACGGATATAAATAATCTCCTGAGGGAAGATGGATTATTTGTATATTCCCAGGAACATCCCCTAGTTACAGCACACGGAGATGGGCAGAGATGGACGAGGGATGAAGATGGGAGAGCACTCCATTATAACCTTGCTAACTATATGAAGAGCGGCAAGAGGGAAACAACGTGGTTTATCGATGGTGTGGTCAAATATCACAGAACCTTCTCAGAGATAATAAATACAGTGAATGAATCCGGATTTCAAATAGAGAAAATTTTAGAGCCGCTGCCTAGTGAGGAGGATATAAAACTTATTCCAAAGATGGTACAGGATTTCCATAAGCCTAATTTTTTAGTTATAAGGGCAGGGAAGAAATAGAATATGTAAGGGAGGTTTAGATGATAATACCGGAGAAATTAAGATGTAATGATGAGATAAG
>CAZUGM010000223.1:0-3663 GCA_964619915.1 uncultured Fusobacteriaceae bacterium
AGGTTCAGTTCACGCACTGTCTTATCCTTTAGGAGGAGTATATCATGTTCCCCATGGAGAAGCCAACTACCAATTTTTTACCGAAGTATTTAAAACATACTTAGCTAAAGATCCAAATGGTAAGATCGGCGAAGTTAATAAAGTGTTGGCGGATATTATGAATATCCCGGCAGGTGAAGATGTTTATGCTGGATTATCAAATGTTCTGGATAAACTCCTTTCTAGAAAACCACTTAAGGAATATGGGATGAAGGAAGAGGAGATAGAAGGATTTGCAGATGCAGTAATTTCTGGACAGCAAAGACTTTTAGCTAATAACTATGTTCATTTAGAAAGAAACGATATAGTAAATATTTATAAAAATCTTTATTAAAAAGATTAAAATTAAACCTCCCAGATTACAATAATCTGGGAGGTTTTTATTTTAAAATATTTTATTAATCTCAGTTCCACAGGTAACAGAGAGAAAAGTTAGCATTAAACTAAGATGAATAGTAATGGGATTAAAAACAAATTTATAATTATTGATAATGACACTATCTCCGAAGGAAACTTGGTATCCATCTTGGATAATACGGCAAAGGTAAGGATGTTGGCTCCTACAGGAGAAGCAGTCATATATAGTACCGTTTTATTGGATAAACTGTCAAAGGGCAGGATCTGAATAAGGAGCAATCCTATCCCGACTCCTAAAACAATTTTTAATCCCACTACCATGAGACTGATCTTTATATTTTTTAAGGAAGGGGTAAAATACAGCCCAAGTCCCAACATAATAGACGGCCCCACAAGATTTCCTATCTGATTTAAGGTTGTATCAATAAATTCGGGAATAGGAATTCCGAATTTTCCAGCTATTATTCCAAGGGCTATGGCAACTATAGGGGGAGATCTCAGTGATTTGATGACTTCCTTTAACTCTGATTTTAAAAACATAGAATAAACTAAAACAAAAACCATCAGTGAATTTCCAAAATCATAGAGTCCGATCCTCCACATATTTTCCACCCCGTAAAAAGCCATATAAAACGGTACTACAAAACCTGTATTCATAATGATTAAAGAACCTCTGATAACTATCTTTTTATCCCTGGATATTTTCATCCTGCTGGTCACTAATTTTCCTAGAATAAACATTAAAATTTGAAACATAATTATAACCAATGGATAGACTATAAAATCTGCTTTAAATTCTGCTTTTCTCACCGATTGAAATAAAATTGCCGGGATAAAAGCATAGAACATCCCCTTTAAATACACCCTTCCATCTTCCTCTTTTAAGGCCCCTGTTTTTTTTAGAAAATATCCTAAAAAAAATATTAAATTTATAGGAATCACCTTATTTAATATCAATTCAAACATTTACTTCTCCTTACGAAATTTAAATTTTTTTAACTTCGATTTAAAATTTTAAACTAGCCAGGGAACTACATCTTATTTTCCCCATATTTTAGATCAAAAAAATACCTGTCTATTAACTTCTGGGTCTCCTCCTCATAATGTTCAATCTGCTTTTTCACCAGCTTTTCAATATAGGCTATCTCGCTCTTATCTTTGGAATAATATACAGGAGTTTCCTTTAGAGGGGTGGCATAGAGTTCTACATTATCTCCCTTCATCTTCCCATTATATTTAAACCAGTCATAGAAAACCTTGGAGTTCAGATAACCCAGAATATAGAATAAATTTATATCCTTTTTCTTGGGAGTTAGATAATAGATATCTGCACTTCCATAGAACTCCCCTTCTGAATATGAAAATTTATTTATCTTGGATCTCTGTCTCCCGATTATCTTGGGCACATTAAATATCTTCTCATCTCTGGCCCACTGGAGTTCCCACCAATTGATAATGGATTTTAAAACCTCCCTCCTCCTGCTGAGCCGTTCCTTATGATGCCTCATATGTTTAGCCAGTTTTTTATCCAGGGCCACCTTATAATCCAGATAGAGGATCCAGTATTTATTGGAACTATAGGAATACTGGTCTATATCTTTATTCTTATAGAATGGTTTTAGATATTCACTGTATTTTTCCTCGTAGGAGTCAAAAACAAAGGCCCTGTCATACCCGCTGACAATCCCCTGGTTTATGTTTAGGAGTTCTCCCAAAAAGTGAGTCCTCCCGTTATACACCTTATCCAATCGTTCCAGATCATCATTTTTAGCCAGGATAATCTTATCCCTGTAGTTATAGATTTTATCACTGTCTATAAAGTATTTTTCCCTGTCATCTATAACTTCTAATCTGCTTTTATGTTTCTCCTTTGTCAGGGTAAAAACAACGTTGTGCTGCCCTACGGCATCCTCAAAGACAGATTTATTATAGTTATTTACATATTTAAAGGTAGTATGTTTTTTTATCTTATCTCTCAATTTTTTAGCATGATCAGCTTTAAACCAATAATTTGTGGTGATATAGGTCAATACTCCTCCATCTTTTAGTGCATCTATCCCCTTAGCTATAAAAAAATAGGCGTAATCCATCTTCCCCTCGTAATTTTCCTTCCCGAACTTATATTGTCTCATATCTGTAAATATCTCTTTATTGTTCTTCTCACCAAAATAGGGTGGGTTTCCTAAAACAATATTATAGGTTTCATCTATCTCCTTTATGAGGGAGTTGGTTTCTATTAAATTTATTTTTTCATCTGTAATTTCGTATTTTCCCAGAGTTTTTAAAATATTATTTTTACAGATCAAAAGGGCTTCCCTGTCTATATCATAACCTGTGATCCACGAGTTGTTATAGATACACTCTCCTAATTTGACCTTGGATAACTCCATGATGGTCTGCAATAACGGCAGTAGGAGGTTCCCTGTCCCACACGAAAGATCGGCACACCTGAGGTTATCAAACCTGGATCTGCTGTAATCTCCATGGAAATATATCTCTAAACTCTTATCTACCATCTCTTGTGCTATATAATCCGGTGTATATACCTTAAAATTTGTATCACTGTTTATATTCACTGATCCCCCCTGTTTTCTTTAGCTCTTCTTCAAATACCAATTCATAATTTTCTTCTATTTAAGTATACCACTAAATTTTATCAAAAAAAAGAAACAGCTGTATTATTTACAGCCATCTCTCTTAGATTTTTTTCTTGTTTTTATTACTTAGATAGTTCTACCTTTAAAAACTATACCTTAAACCTACTCCTATAAAATAGTTTGCCCTTTCATCTACAATGGGTGAGTTCCCGATTTCGTCTGCCACATACTGCATCTCTGCCAGGGCAAATACCGACCATTCAGATGTAAATTGATAATTAGAAGTTACTCCTACACCAAAAGCATATGCAAGTTGATCGGGATTATAAGCTTTATCTAATTTTGTATTTCTAGGATCATTAACTTCATCTTCACTTACAGTAAAATAGTAATTCACCATATTATGATCTATTAAGGTAAGGTTCATTTGAGGGATAATAGAAAGTTTTTCTGACACAATAGTAGGTCTCATAGCACAAATTTTTGCTGTTGATCCCCTCTGTACTCCCCTTCAATCTGTCCTTTTATAGATTAAATTATAATTAAATTTTTTCTATAGATACAGTAAACGTTTTTTACTATAAAACATAGTATCACGGTCACCTTCTTCTCCTCTACAAACCTAGTTTGTAGATTATCTTCATTATTAGAAAAAATAATCGATTAAAAT
>CAZUGM010000224.1:0-1825 GCA_964619915.1 uncultured Fusobacteriaceae bacterium
CACTTTCCTCCTGTAGTATATGATTATATAATCATATACTACTTTTTTTTTAGATTAAAGTCAAGATATTTTAATTTTGTTTTAGACTTTGATATGGAAACCTGAAAATAAAAAGAGGAGCTCTCCCAGTTATGGAAAAGCTCCTTTTTTTTATTTATTTTTTAGATGTTCTATAAGAAATGCATCTAATTCTCTGAAATGTTCATAGGATTCCGGTGAAAAAGTAGCGGCTAAATAATCTGCATGTGCCTGCCCTTCATATACATGAAGATCTGCTTCCACTCCTGCTCTCCTCAATTTACGATGCATCCTTATTGTATCACTCAAGAGAAGATCCCTTGTTCCTGAGATAAGGTATGTTGGAGGAAAATTATTCAATTCTCCTTCTATTGGAGATACGTAGGGGTGTCTTGAACCAGTATTTTTTGCATACATATTCAGTGCATCTTCTATTATTCCTTCCCAAGTCCATAGACTTGTATCTATGCCTTCATTGATGAAACGGCTGTCCCCTGTATTCTCTATATTAACTGCGGGTGTCCCAAGGAAAATTGCTCCCGGCAGAGGAAGGTTTAAATCGTTTAATTTATGGATAGTTCCAGCTGTTATTCCTGCTCCTCCTGAAGTTCCACCCATAGCCATCTCCATAGGATCTCTGTCTTTTAAAAGTTCCTTCCAAACTGCAGTAACATCCTCTACTCCTGCAGGTGCCGGATGACTTGGGGGCATACGATAGTCTATAGAAATAACCGGCATTTTTAGACGATCTGCAATTAGTATTGCTTCAAAGAGGGCAGCTTCTCCTCCATTTAGAATATATGCTCCTCCATGATTATGGACAAAGAGGTGGGAACTATGTTCTCTGGATATTTTTGATGGAAAAACTCTAAATACTTTAACTCCATTGATAGTATCGCTTACATAGTTAACAGAGAGCTTTTCCGCAAGTCCTCTTACAAATGCAGTTGTTGCCTCATCCCTTTGCTGAATCCATTCTTCCCATTGTTCATCTGTCTCAAAGTTCATATTTTTGATCACATCTATATCAACTATAGGTTTGGCAGCAAGATATGCTCTAAATTCATCACTTACATCTTCCGACAGGGGTATTTCCCTTGATCTGACCATCAGACCTTCAATATTCGATATATTATTTTCTGAAAAACTCATCACCGACAATAAAGTTAATACAACTAAAATTATTTTTTTCATATTTTTTCCTCCTGATTTTTTTAGATTAATTTACTAAGATAATAACCCCTCCTAATTCATATAAATAAAGTACCATAGAAATCCTGCTATCTTCTACAAACCTAGTTTGTAAATGTGGTATACTCTTAATAATCAAAGCTTTATATTTCTAAATAATAAAAAATCTAAACTATATTAATTTATAAAGGAGAAAGTTTTATGATATTACAGGATCTCAAACATTTCTTAACTTCTAATTCCATTGATTATGTTACAAGAGAATTTTCCAAAGGGATTATTTTTAATGATGAAATTGACGGCAAGAAAATTTTTTTTATAGTTGAAGGAACAATTCTAACTTCTCTTTTATACAAGGACAGGGAAATCCTTTCTCCTTATTTTTATAAAAAAAATAACTTTTTAGGGTTGATTTTTCTCTTTGAAGATTATGATTTAATACCTCATATTCAATTATTTTCCCCCGCTGACAATCTAAAAGTTTTAGAGATAAATGTGGATCAGCTTAAGGCTGCCCTTGCTAAAGATTCTGCATTTCACGTTCTTTTATTAGAGGAACATCTAAATGTATTTCGCTATCTTTACACTATCTCAATTATCTTGACTTGCGGTGGAA
>CAZUGM010000224.1:1898-2690 GCA_964619915.1 uncultured Fusobacteriaceae bacterium
CCTACCTACTCTATATTCACTCTATAGAGCAAAAAGTTTTCTTTTTCAAATATACTGATTTTGCCAATATGCTGAATATAAGCAGCACCATGCTGTATAAACTCAGCAATCAGTTAGAAGAGGAAGGAGTTATAGTTAAAAATCTTAAATATGTAGAAATCTTAGATTTAGAAAAATTAATGGAGTGTTTTGAAAATATTCTTTAGTATATTATGTCTATGAATAAATAGGTCTTTTTTATCTATCTATGGTATATTATTAGGTAGTTTTTATAAAAATCATAAAAAATATATATAAACATTGGCAGGAGGCTTAAGATGAACAACTTTATCAAAGTAAATCAATTAAAAGAAAATTTAAAAGATGTAGTAATCCTAGATGTAAGATTTGATCTGCATGATCCGGAGTATGGACAAAAAAAATACAATGAAAAGCACATCGATGGTTCTTTTTTTATAGACCTGGACAGGGATCTAGCAGGAGAAAAAAAAGAGCATGGAGGTTCTAGACCACTCCCTGAAATGGATAGATTCATTCAAAAGATAGAAAGACTGGGAATAACAAAGGACAGCTCTATTGTCGTATACGATGAGGAGATGGTTACAGCAGCCAGAGCTTTCTGGATGTTTAAATATATCGGCCATAAGGATGTTAAAATATTAGATGGGGGATATCCTGAGTGGATAGAAGAAGGCGGAAAGGTAACCGACAAAGAAACTCCACTACCTCTAAGCAGCACATATGATTTTGAGATCCAAAATGATACCTGTAATTCCCTCCAATTTTTGCAAG
>CAZUGM010000224.1:2730-3660 GCA_964619915.1 uncultured Fusobacteriaceae bacterium
CCTGGTAGAGTGCAGATCCTATGAAAGATATTTAGGACAAAATGAACCTTTTTATTCTAAGCCAGGACACATCCCTACAGCTCTCTCTATAGATTCAAAATCATTGTTAAAAGATAGGAAAGTAAGATCCATAGAGGAATTAAATGAAATTTTCAAGAGACTGGACAGCTCAAAAAATATAATATTTTCATGTGGATCCGGGGTAAATGCATCTTTAGACTATGCAGTTTACAGTGAATTTTTCTCCAATGGAAAAGTATACATCGGAAGTTATTCCGACTGGACAAGTTATCCTGAAAACCCCATTGAAACAAGGGATGAAAATTAAAATTTAGTTATTAATAGCCTTAGTAGATTAAAATATTGAAAATAAAAACCTGTTTACACCTATAACAGGATATATAGATCGGTGAGCATAAATGATTTCCATCCATCAACTGCTGTATCATTCAGCAGTTGATGGATATTTTTTTATTTTCATAGTCTTTGATTATAAAAGAGGAATCTATTTATTTGACAGTAAGTATCTAATAGATTTTATTCTAAAGGAAATTCTTCGACTGTATATTTTTTATACAGATTGACCTCTGAAAAATGAAATCTTATATAAGAATTATAGTTACCATATAACTACAACTATCAAATAAAAGCAGGTAATTTTCCCGATCTTTAAATACAAAGATCAGCTTAAATAAATATAAAGGAGGAGTAACTTTGATTAAAAATTCATCAGAAACAAAAAGTTTTCAAATTTCCACCTATGCCTTACTACCCTTTCTGCTTCTTACTTTCGTATTAGCATGGGCAATCCTTGGTCTATATATCTTTTTGCCGAATAAAATGGTCGGTATATTCGGTGAAATAACCGGAGAACACCCTCTTTTGTTCCTAGCGGTGTATTCTCCTGCAACTGCCGCCATCTTTGTGGTG
>CAZUGM010000225.1:0-3637 GCA_964619915.1 uncultured Fusobacteriaceae bacterium
AAACTTCTAACATCTGTCCATTTTTCACAAGCCATATTAAAATATTTTTCTTTAGACCTATTATACTGTTCCCGGTTCTCTTCATTTTCCTTGATAGAGTTCTTTTTAAACTCTATATATTTTTTCCTTGCTTCTTCAGAAGTGATAAGAATTCTTTTTATCTCTAAATTTTTTCTCCATAATCTTCCATTTATTTTGACAATTAGAGCAGTAAAGATTCTTTCTCCTTCACGATTTTTTTTTATGAAAAAGCAACGCTCTCCAAAATCAAAACTAAATTTAATTTCTTGATAATCATTTTGGATCAAAATAAACTTAATATTTTTTATATTTTTTTTAAAGTCTTTCAACCCAATCATTATATCAATTATTGGTCTAGCTTCCATTTCTTTAACAGAAGTACTTCCTATGTGCTCAACCATTATTCCTTTTCCTGAAAATTCATTTAATATTTTCTTTTTTTCTTCAATAAAGCTTTGACTCCATTGAGAATTATAAGGTTCTAACTTTTTCATTATTTTTTCCTTCATAATTCTATCCTCCTGATTAAATATATTATCTGTTTTAAGGGAGGTTTGGAATGTAAATTGATCTTGTTTATTTTTTTAGAATTAAAAATAAATGTATTGACAACTATATCCACCTTTTTAATTTGAATATAAAAAGTTCTATAACCCCTACAAATATCAAAATAATGCAAACTATTAAAAAGGCTAAAGAATTATCTGTTCCTGGAATTCCTCCAACATTTATACCCAATAATCCTGTAAGGAATCCTAGTGGAAGAAAGATTGTAGCCACGATAGATAATACATACATAGTCTGATTTAGCTGTTCACTATAGATACTATTAATTTCTTCATGAGTTATGGCTGCTCTGTCCCTAACAGAATCTATCTCTTCCAAATAGCGAATATATTTTTCTATCAATTCCCGTATTTGGTTGATTTCTCTGGAATTAAACCAGGATATATGAAGACTTCCCAAATAATTTAAAACTTCCCTTTGAGGGGATAAAAATCGACGCAGGTTTATTGTCTGTCTTCTTAAACTAGAAAGTAAAGACCTTAGTTTTATATCTGCTTTTTCTACTACCTCCTCTTCTATTTCATCTACCTGATCATCAATATTTTGAATTACTCTACCGATTCTGCGAGATATTTTGGATAAAACCTCCAATAAAAACTCAGAAGAATTTTTTGGACCAATGTCATTTTCAAGGGAAACTTTTATACCATCTATAGCCAAAACTTTTCTATGGCGAATAGTTATTATCCGATTCTCTTCTATGTAAATATGGAGAAATACCATATCATCAGGGTCTTCTCCAGGATTGAAATTTATAGCTCTCACTGATAAACAAAATTTATTTTCTTCCTTTAAAAGCCGTGGTCTATCCCTTCCATTTAATAAAACCTCTGATAATGTTTCAGAAATACCGCTTTTTTTCCTAACCCAATTATTTATTTCATCTCCTGGGAGAGAAAGATGAATCCATAGAGTTCCTTTTTCAGAAGACCAATTATAAATATCTTTCCAAGTGTAATTAGTAGCACCTCCTTTTCCATTCAACAGCAAAGAAAAAATTAATTCTTTGTTAAAATTTTCCTCCATAATAAAACCTCCAAAAAATATTGATATTTAAGTATACCTAAACTTAACTTTCTTTCCTATATATTGTTACGACTAATAATACTAAAATATATTAATTAAGGCTTTAAAATATTATATTTTAAAGCCTTAATTAATGATAAGAATAAAGATTTTTATTTAAAATAAAGGATTAATTACAAATATTTAGAAATATTACCTATGTACTTAGTAAGTTTTTTTATTATACAAAGAAGAGTTATGAAGAGAGGAAGAAATAAAATTGTTATTGATTTTAAGTTTAAAATTGATTATAAAAATAGAAATGTTAGAGGTCTGGAACTTGATAGAAAATTCATAGAAAAGGAGGAATAAGATGGAAATATTTAATCATTTTAAACCAGTAGTTTTTGCTTTGGTTACGCTAATTATCACCTTTTATTTGGCAAAGATAATTAAAAGGATAATTAATGAACTTTTAAAGAAATCAAATAAGGATGTCACTAAGTTTAACTTTATAAAACGCTTCATTTCGGGAATAGTATATATTTTTGGAGCTGGTGTTGCTCTCTCTTTTATACCTGGCTTTAAAAGTGTTTCTCAATCTATTTTTGCTGGATCTGGTATCTTAGCTATTGTTCTTGGATTTGCCTCTCAGCAAGCCCTTTCAAATATTGTAAGTGGAATATTCATAGAACTATATAAACCCTTTAAAATAGGTGATCGTATTACAATCCTAGGAAAAACAACTATTGGAATTGTTGAAGATATCACACTAAGGCACACTGTTATCAAAACATATGAAAATAAAAGAATAATAGTTCCAAATTCTATAATTAGTAATGAGCTCATTGAAAATGCCGATATTATCGATGATAAGGTGTGTAAGTTTTTTGAAATTGGCATAAGTTATAATTCAGATATTGATAGGGCAATCAATATAATAAAAGAAGAAATACTCAAACATAAAAATTATTTTGATAATAGGACGGAAAAAGAAAAGAGTGACGGGGAAGTACCCCCTATAACAGTTAAGGTTGTAAGTTATGGAGATTCATCTGTCAATTTAAAGTCCTGGGTTTGGGCAAAAGATAACACAGCTGGGCTCCAATTTCTATGGGATCTTAACTATTCTGTAAAAAAACGTTTTGATGCTGAGGGAATCGAGATACCATATCCTTACAGGACAATTGTGATAAAAAAAGAGGGAGATTAAATAAACTGTACCCTTTGTCAAGGACACTTAAAAAAGAGAAGTGGTGAAGATACTGTTAAAAGATGATTTCTGTATTGCACAGGAGTCATCTTTTTTAGATTCCATTGATATCTATGGTTATTGTAATAATTCATATATTTAAATAGTTCTTTCTTTACGGCATCTAATGTTTTTAAGGGCTTTAAATTTATTTCATCTTTCATATGTCCAAAGAATGATTCCATAGGAGCATTATCCCAACAGTTGCCTTTTCGCGACATTGATTGGATAATTTTATTTGATTTCACTAATCTTTGGAACTTAGGATTAGTATAGTGAAAACCTTGATCTGAATGAATAATGCACTCTGGGTGTAGTGTAAACTTTTTTCTAACTAAGCGCTTAACTGTATTTAAGGCAATATCTAGACTGAGGCTATGTGAAACTTCATGAGCTAATATTTCATTAGTGCTGCTATCTTTTATTGTTGAAAGATAAGCTCTTTTGCCAATCCCATAAGTTAAATAGCTGATATCAGTTAAAAGAATTTTTCTAGGAACTTCTTGTTTAAATTCTCTATTCAATATATTTGGGACTGTTGAATGCTCCTTAGTTGCTTTAGCTATATTTTTATAGGGGCTAGGTTTTCTATGAGGACATATTATTTCTATTTTTTTCTGAATTAATATAGTTGTAAAAACCAGACCTAGAAACCCCCGCTTGAAAGCATAAAAATTTAATCTTTGATTTAGGCGCCGGAGGGTTTTTGTAACAGCATTTATGCTGATTATTTAAAACATAAACCTTCGGCGCCTTTCTCTTTTAAAAATAGGTGATAAGTAAATTTTTATT
>CAZUGM010000226.1:0-3556 GCA_964619915.1 uncultured Fusobacteriaceae bacterium
GACTTTTTAGGTAGGTAACTTGCGTAGGCATACATGATAGCAAAACAAATACTAAGTGAGAAAAAGATTTGTCCGTATGCAGCCAACCATACCTGCGGGTCGGTTAATTTTGAAAAATCAGGGGTAAAGAAATAATCTAACCCAGCCATAGCACCAGGAAGTGTAACTCCTCTGACTACGATAACTAATAATGCCATAATTAAAAGAGGCATAAAGATCTTGTTTGCTTTTTCCAATCCATTTTTTACACCCAGTCTAAGAACACTGTAGTTTACTCCCCACACTAATAGTAGTGGGAGTGCAACCTTAAGGTTTAATCCTCCTAAACTTGCACCTAAGTTACCCAAAGTGCTAGGGGCATCTCCTAACTTTAAATAGTCACCGAATAAAAATGCTTTTGGATCTGTTCCCCATGCTCCTGTAAAAGCGAAGAAAAGGTAACTCAATGACCAAGCGATGATAACAACATAATATGTAGTTATAAAAAACGCAATAAGTGTCTGAAACCATCCGATGGCTTCATATTTTTTGTTTAACTTTGCAAATACTCCAGGAGCACTAGAACGTATCTTATGTCCCATGGCAAACTCTAATATCAATAACGGTATACCTGCTGTAAATAATGCAACCAGATAAGGTATTAAAAATGCTCCTCCACCATTACTTGCGGCTACATACGGAAATCTCCAGATATTTCCTAATCCGATTGCCGAACCTATAGCGGCAAGAATAAACCCTGAACGAGAACCCCACTGGCCTCTGTTTTCTTCCTTACTCATAAAAATCACATCCCTAATTTAAAAAATGAAATAAACTCCAATGAAAAATATCATTATATTGTATATCGTCTTCTCTGTTATCATTACATTATATACTATTTTTATAATATGTCAATACTAAATTTTAGATACAATGAAAAGTGAGGTAGGAGAAAACTTCTTTCTTATTAGAAGTATATACTATAATTTTGATATGTCAATACCAAAAACTAATTCATTTTTTCACAAAATGTGAAAAAAAAGAAAAAAAGTCTGTTTAAAGTACATTTTGCTAAAAAATGTTAAGAAGGGATAAAAATAAGGTAAAAATTAAATTAAATTGAAAAAAAATAAAGAATTTTGTATCTATGTTCTTCCCGATTATGCCTATAAAAAGAATAAGAAATCTTGCTATTTGGTGTTATTTATGTTAAAATCTAGGAAAGAATTAAAATAAATAATAAAGGAGGGAGAGAGCTGAGAGGTTCTCTCCCTATTTGTTACAAAAGAGAGGTGAAAAATATGGCAAAAAAAGTGGATGAAAAACTATTGGAAAAGGTAGAACAATTACTTATTCCAGTATTGAAACCCATAGAATTAGAATTGGTTGATATGGAATATCTTCAAGATGGAGCCTATTGGTTTTTAAGGATATACCTTGAAAAGATTGATGGTGAGATTACTTTAGATGAATGTGCTAAGGTAAGCAACAGTATTTCAGAAGACGTAGATAAGATGATAGAGGATAAATTTTTCTTAGAGGTGTCTTCACCTGGATTGGAAAGACCACTGAAAAAAGAGAAGGATTTTGTAAGATTTGCTGGGGAAAAAATTAAAGTTATACTAAAGCATAAACTTGAAGATTCAAGAAACTGGACTGGGGAATTGGAAAAAATGGAAGGATCTGTAGTTTATTTAAATACTGAGAAAAAAACTTTAGAAATTCCTTTTGAGGAAATAAAAAAAGCTAATATAGTTTTTGAATTTAAAGACAAATAGAGATAAGTAGGAGGTCAAAAGTGACAAAAAAAGATTTTAAAATTTTCTTAGAAGCTTTAGATGAGTTAGAAAAGGAAAAAGGAATTAGTAAGGAAGAATTAATAGAAACAATAGAGCAAGCTATCCTTGCAGCATATAAGAAAAATTATGGTGAATACGATAATTTATCAGTAAGAATAGATGAAAAAAAAGCAAAAATAATGATATTTGTTCCAAAAACAGTAGTAGCAACAGTAGAAGATGATGAGTTAGAGATAGAGTTGTCTGAAGCTCAAATGATACCTGGAAAGAAAAGATCTAAGATAGGTGACGTAGTAGAGATCGAAGAAAACTGTGAAGAGTTCAAGAGAAATGCTATCCAAAATGGAAAACAAATTGTTATCCAGAAAGTAAGGGAAGCAGAGAGACAACATCTATATGATAACTTCAAAGAAAATGAACATGAGATGTTGAATGGTATCATCAGAAGGATAGATGAAAGAAGAAACATCCATATTGAATTCGATATGAAAGAAGCTGTGTTAACTATACAGGAGCAGTCACCAGCTGATTTATACAGAGTTGGAGACAGACTTAAGGTATATGTATCTGAAGTTGAAAAAACAAACAAATATCCTAAGATAATAATTTCTAGAAAGCATGATGACTTTTTAAGAAAGTTATTTGAATTAGAAGTTCCTGAGATAGAAGAGGGAATAATAGAGTTGAAATCAGTAGTAAGGGAAGCAGGATCAAGAGCTAAAGTAGCAGTATACTCAAGTAATGAAGATATTGACACTGTAGGAGCTTGTATCGGTCAAAGAGGGCTTAGAATCAAGAATATAGTTACTGAGCTTAATGGTGAAAAGATCGATATCATCGAATGGAAAGAGGACAAGAAAGAGTTCGTTAAAGCTGCTCTTAGTCCGGCTAAAGTAGAATCTGTAGAGATCTTAGACGATGAAGATACAGCAAGAGTAATAGTAGATACATCGCAGCTCTCCCTGGCAATAGGTAAAAAAGGTCAAAATGCAAGATTAGCAGCTAAATTGACAGGAATGAGAGTAGATATCAAAACTCTTGAAGATGTAATGGCTGCTGAAGAGGAAGCAAAGTTATCTGAAGAACTTTCTTTAGAAGATAACCAGATAGAGGAAACAGTTGAGGGAGAAAATGAATAATACTCCTACTAGAACTTGTCTTGTATGCAGGGAAAAAAAAGATAAAAGCGAACTTTTTAGGATTGTAGAGATAGATGGTCAGTATGTATTTGATGAGAATCAAAAAATGCAGGCAAGGGGTACATATGTATGTAAAACCCACGAGTGCATCAAAAGGTTGTCTAAGAACAAAAAAATAAATCTGTCCAACGAAGACCTATATAAGATGGCTGTAACAGTGAAAAAAGCTCAAAAAGATTATCTGAGTTTATTGGAAACTATGAAACGTTCTGAATTTTTAAGTTTTGGAATCAACATGGTTACAGAGGATATAAAAAGAATACATTTTTTAATAATTGCTGAAGACATCAGTGAAAAAAATGATAAAAGAATTATGAGATTAGCACGAGAGAATAATATAAAATTCATTCATTACGGATCGAAGGCACAGTTAGGTGCTATTTTTGATAAACCTGAAGTAAATCTGATAGGTATCAAAAGTAAAAAGGTGGCTCGTGGTATGACGGAATAGATACTAGGAGGTATATATGAGAGTACATGAAATAGCAAAAAAATATGATAAAACAAGTAAAGAATTCTTAGAGATATTAAATGAATTAGGTATAGAGGGAAAAAAGAGTGTTTCTGGATTAAATGAAG
>CAZUGM010000227.1:0-3504 GCA_964619915.1 uncultured Fusobacteriaceae bacterium
ATCCAGGATAGTTTGCTACTTCATGAGTTATAACAATCTGTCCTCCTGTTTTAGCCTTTTCTAAAACTAGTGTAGATAATTTTGATCTTCCTGCGTATAGAGCCGATGATAATCCTGCTGGCCCTGCTCCTATTACTATAAGGTCGTATACTTTTGACATTGTAGCCTCCTAATATTTATATTTTTAATTAATTATTTTGATTTATACTTTCAATACCACTAGTAATGATATCGCAATCGATTAATTTAAAGTCACCTAAAATTTTATCTGTCCAATTTCTCTTTAAGATAAATTTTTTAGTAGTAATAATAGCATCCTCGATAAGCTTTAAAGAATCAAAGTTTAATTTAGAAGCTTTTTCGGATATTATTATTGATTTAAAAGGTGTTTCCCCAGGTTTGATACTTCCTGTCAGTGGGTGAGTTAAAATCTCGTAACCACTATGAACTTTTGATCTTGTGAATTCTAAAGTTTCTAAAAAGGTAGCATCTTCATGGTAATCCATTGGGTACAGATCCTTATATTTAAAGCTAACCAAAGGATTATTAGTTATTATTCTAAATTTCATTTGACCTCCTAAATAAGAGTAGTTGTTCTCTTTTTCACATTTTTTTCAAAAAAAATAAAAAGTATTCATTTGGTGTAGATACTTTTTAATTTTTAATTATTTTAATTATAAATGATACTCATTTGATGGAAGTATGAGGGAATCGAACCCACCTACAATAACTTAATATTGAAACTCGATTTTAATATCGGTAAGCACACCAGCGTCTTGTCTATTTCCAATTTAGTTATACTCCTTTTATAAAAAAAAGTCAACCACTAAAGTTAATATTTTTACTTTTTGTTTCGTATGCAAACATATATTATGTTTTGATAATTTTTATGACGCCCTTGTTTAAGAGGAGTTTCAGTCGATTCTGTAACGAATACGTTGTCATATTTTAATTTTATTTATTTTTTTAGGAAAAATACAAAATCGAGTTTCAAAACGAGACAAAATAGTTGTTTTGAAAACACTTTTTTTAGAAAAAGATTGAAATTTAATTGACAAACCTAATTTAAAAGGTTATAAATTATAAGATTCACAATTTTTTAAATAGTTAAACGGCTCAAAACCAAGGTTTTATAAGAAGTATTTAATTTACGTGTGAATTATTCGTACTATAGTGATTTTTTTCACAAATATCGTTCAATATTATTTATAGGGGGAATGTATACAATGGAAATGTTAAAAGGAATGGCACTACTATTATTGGCACTATCATGTTTTTCAGCGTTTAGTCTTAAAGCACCAAATGGTCAAAAAGCTATGGGTGGTTTAGCAAATGCTGCAGTCGCTACTTTTTTAGTCGAAGCTTTACACAAATTTATTTCGGGAAATATGCTTGGCTTTACTTTTTTAGGTAATGTAGGTAACATCGTCGGTGGTATGGGAGGAGTAGCATCAGGAAGTTTGGTCATGCTGGCTCTAGGTATAAATCCTGTATTTGCTATAGCTACTGGTCTCGCACTTTCTGGAATGGGAATATTGGAAGGATTTATTGTAGGGTATACCCTTTCATTCTTAGTTCCAATCTTAGAAAAATACTTGCCTGAAGGAGTAGACGTTATTGTGGGTGTACTTGTTTTAGCTCCTCTAGGAAGATTTATCGCTGAAGCTGTTTCACCTGTTGTTACTATTACTCTAAATCAGTTGGGAGAAATGATATTAAATGCTTCAAATCAATCTCCAATACTTATGGGACTTCTTTTAGGAGGACTTATCAAGGTTATTTGTACAGCTCCTCTCAGTTCCATGGCTCTTACGGCTATTTTAGGTTTAACGGGACTACCTATGGGAATAGCTTGTGTCGCTTGTTTTGGTGGTTGTTTTGCAAACGGAATAACATTCTACAGACTTAAATTAGGCAGTAAAAGTAAGGCTGTTTCAATGATGTTAGAACCACTTACACAAGCTGATATAGTTACAGCTAATCCGGTTCCTATATTTTCCTCTAGTTTTACCGGTGGAGCTCTTGCAGGTTTATCTGCTGCATATTTTAATATTATTGCTAATGCTCCCGGTACTGCATCTCCTATCCCTGGGTTACTAACTCCTTTTGCATTTAATCCAGCTACAACTGTAATACTAGCCATGATCTTTGCTATGATCGGTGGTATAGTTGGAGGATTTTTAATCTCAACAATCTTCCTTGCGATCAAAGCAAAGAAAGAATCGAGAAATATGATACAAGCATAGTTAATTATAATCTGTTGAACTTTTACATTAAAAATAATGTTTAAGTTTGATAGATTATTTTTTTGATAGACCATTATACTTTAGTAGTTTTTATTATTTAGTTTTTTATAAATTTATAAAAGCTAACTTGAAAAAATGAAAGCCTTCTAGAATCAACTGAGGAATCATAATTTTGTAGATTTTATAATGTTTAAGTTTTGTTTAAAAAGATTAAAATATCAAAAAAGGTCATACTGCTGTATGACCTCTGAATTAAGAATTGGTTAAAATAAAAAAATGAAGTTTTCATTTATTTTATATATTTCCACTGTCCTTTTACCTGAGAGATTCGCCTAAATTAGGTTTGCTCCTTCGGTGACTTATTTAAAAGTCTCTCCAGAGGTTCGTCCAGTAGGTGTTCTTATTCACTCATGAGTGAAAACCTGAAAGTTTTACTTCTTCGGTACTCTAAATTTTCTAGAGACTCTCCACATACCTTCGTCCGATTTTGTATTTAATTGTTTTATCTAGTACTAATTTATTACATTTATTGTGTTTTGTCAACACTTTATTTTGCTTTTTTCCGCTTTTTTTAATCGCGATTAGTTTTTTTGGTTATGAATTTACTAATCGCGATTAGTTTTGTTTACTATATATATGTAATCGCAATTCGTTTTCTACAGAAGTGCCCTGATTCAAGTTTCCGTTGGGTGTATCTTCTAAAAACAAAAAAACTTGGAAAAAGGAATGAGGTTAAATTAACAGGTGATATATGCCGGAATTGTAATCAAATTATTACGAGATGGTAAAAACAAAAAGATAGATATAAAAAAGAAAAATAATTAGAGCTCCTAAAACTGTAAAAGTGCTGTGTGATTTATTTTTAAATCTAGATCGTTACCTTAAGCTAAGTAAGTGCTATATTTATTTCAGTTATTTCTTAATATATTCTCTCACTTTTTTTTCTTACTAATTTATAATTAAGAGTTGTAGTTAATCTTTTTTAAGGATTTCTATCACATTCTTTGGGGTCTATGAACTAAGTTTACGTTGTGGTGGTTGTAAATGTGTCGCTATTTCTTAATGTTTTATTTGTCCAATGAAATTAATATATCTATTTTTTTTTATCTGAGATTGATATTTAAATTTATTTTATTGTTAGAATTAATTTTAATTACCTTTAAATATCTAAGAGGGGAAATAATTTTATTAATTTTAACTGTTGATAACATATGTGTTTTTTAGGCTGTGAACCAATAAAATTAAGCGTATATTAGGT
>CAZUGM010000228.1:0-3501 GCA_964619915.1 uncultured Fusobacteriaceae bacterium
AGAAGGAAAAGGGTCGTAGGCAATGATCTTACATCCAAAACCACTGAGACATTTAATCACTGTTTTTCCAATCTTACCTGTTCCTACCACACCTATAATTTGATTTTGTAATTCCCTTCCCTTTAGACCTTTCAGAGAAAAATCATTGATTCCTACCTTTTTTACTGCCAGGGGAAGACGTCTGAGTAAGTTCATCATGGACATCACTGTGAACTCAGCGACGGAATAGGGGGAATAGGAAGAATTACTGACTTTGATCTTAAGTTTTGTAGCCATATCTAAATCTACATTATCATAACCTATACTTCTGCTGGCAATGAATTTAATTCCATTTTTTTTTAGAATTTCTAGATTTTCTTTTCCTAAGTCACAGCTTCCTACAAATGAAAGGTATTCGTACCCTAAAGATTCATCTAGATTTGACCTGGACACTCCTTTTTTTACGATTTTTAACTCTATGTTATATAAATCAGCAAATCTATTAAAGGCTTCCAATTCATCCTCTCGCACACTGTAAGCTACTACCTTTATTTTATCCAAAGTATTTAATTCTTTAAAATTTAATATTTTTTCCAATCCTCTATCCTCCGAAATTATTTAATATATAAGGGCTCTAGTCCCTTCTATTTGCTTTAATACAGGTTTAGATTTATCTTTTCTTGTTTTTAGAAGGTAATTAATATTATTATTATACCCTTGGATAAAATTATTAGCAAATTTCCCGGTCTGCATTTCTATTAAAATTTCCTTTATAAGTGTATTATTTTTTAAGTTAATGTTTTTTTTTGTTCCATTAGATGGTTATATAATCGGAATATATAATCGTTGAAGAAGAGTTCTATATGGGAAAAATAGTTTTAAATAAGAAATGGAGGATGGGATATTTAGAAAATAACTAACTAAAAAAAGGAGGAATTTATTCCTCCTCTATCTATATTAACTGTGATTTTGGACAGATCCTTTAAAGACCATCTGTCTCATCTTTGATCCGACTTCTTCGATTCTAGAATTAGAATATTTAGATCTTTCACCGTCCATAAATTTATATCCAGTTTCTGTTTCCTCTATAAAATTCTCGGCAAATACTCCTGTTTGGATGTCTTTTAATACTTCTCTCATAGCATCTTTACTTTCCTTTGTGATTATCTTTTTACCAGTTATATAATCTCCATATTCAGCGGTATTTGAGATAGAGTCTCTCATTGCTGCAAATCCTTTTTCATATACCATATCTATTATTAATTTCATCTCATGGACACATTCAAAATATGCAACTTCAGGATTATATCCGGCTTCTACCAGGGTATCAAATCCAGCCTGCATAAGTTCCGTAACTCCTCCGCAAAGGACTGCCTGTTCCCCAAATAGATCTGTTTCTGTTTCCTCTTTAAATGTAGTTTCTATTACTCCTACTTTTCTTCCTACACCATTTGCCCAAGCATATGCTACCTCTCTTGTATTTCCTGTTACATCATTGTATACCGCCGCTAGACATGGAACACCGTGACCATTTTCAAATATCTCTCTTACCATATGTCCTGGTCCTTTAGGAGCAACCATGAATACATTGATATTCTCTTTTGGAGTAATTCTTTCATAGTGGATATTAAATCCATGGGCAAAACCTAAATAAGCTCCGTCTTTTAAATTTTCTTCAATTTCAGTTTTATATAATTCAGGTTGTGCTTCATCTGGAGCCAGGATCATGACAACATCGGCTTCTTTTACAGCTTCTCCTACTGTTGCTACTTTTACCCCGTCATTTTCAGCTTTTTCCCAAGACTTAGACCCTTCTCTTAATCCAACGGTCATATCCATGCCCAGATCTTTTAAGTTTAGTGCATGGGCATGTCCCTGACTTCCATATCCTATTACAGTTAATTTTTTTCCTTCTAAAACTTTTAATTCCTTCATATATATAATCCTCCGAATTTAATTTTTATTTATTAAACTTCCGCAATGGTGCATGCTTTTAAAACCAAGGCTTTGTTTATTGCTTTTCTCCCCTGTGCATAGCTGTTATTCCTGTTCTTGAGATCTCTAAAACCTCAAATTTTTGGACTAATTTTAAAAATCCGTCGATCTTATCCAGATCTCCAATTAACTCTATAATCAATGATTCGTGGGAAATATCGATAATTTTTCCTTTAAATATATCAGCAACTTCAATAAGTTCAGTACGGGTTTTAAAGTCAGTTTTTATTTTGACTAAAATTAGTTCCCTTTTGATGGTTCTTGACCTATCAAAAATCTGTACTTCCACTACATCCACAAGTTTTGCAACCTGTTTTTTTATCTGCTCTATAATTTTTTTATTACCTATAACAGAGATAGTCATCCTGAAAAAACCATCTCTTTCACTGACTCCAGAAGTAATCCCATTGATATTAAAACCTCTTTTAGAAAATAATCCGGAAATTTTAGACAATACCCCTGGAATATCTTTCATAATTACTAAAACTTGGTATTCTCTCATCTGTCCTCCTTTGATAAAATCATCTCATGTACGGATTTCCCAGGCGGGATCATAGGAAATATATTTTCCTCCCTTGTAACAACGGTGTCTATCAATACCGGCCTATTGACTTCAAATGCTTTTTTTAGAAGCTCATCGAGAAGGGTTGTATTTTCTGCCCTATATGAATCTATCCTGTAAGCCTTTCCTAGAGTCACAAAATCAGGATTCATTTCCAGATCAACAAATGAATATCTTTTGTCATGAAACATCTCCTGCCACTGTCTGACCATCCCGAGGAATGAATTATTTACAATGATGATCTTAATATCTAAATTATATTGTGAGATGGTCATAAGTTCCTGGGAGTTCATCTGAAATCCCCCGTCTCCTATAATGGCAACAACTTCTCTATCCGGATTAGCAAGTTTAGCTCCTATGGCAGCAGGCAACCCGAATCCCATGGTCCCTGCCCCTCCAGAAGTCACAATACTATTAGTTTTATTAAACTCATAATACTGGGCTGCCCACATCTGATGCTGCCCGACATCTGTACAGATGATAGCTTCCCCCCTGGTTACTTCACTTATTTTGGAGATCAGATTTTGCGGGCTGATCTCATCCACAGGGAACTCCTTTGAGAGGGGGAATTTATTTTTTAACTCTGAAATCCTTTCGATCCACTGAGGGTTTTGTTTTTCATGAGTCGATTCTAAAAGTTCTTTCAGTACACAATTTAAATCTCCCACAATATGCAGATCAACTTCCTTTATCTTATTTATCTCAGCTTCGTCGATATCTATATGTATAATTTTTGCATTTTCACAAAATCTTTTTACATCTCCGGTAACCCTGTCATCGAATCTCATCCCCAAAGCTATCACCAGATCAGCTTCATCTACAGCATAGTTGGCATATGGTGTTCCATGCATTCCCAGCATATGAAGGTTATGAATATCATGGTGGGGCAGGGTTCCTAATCCCAGAAGGGTAGATGTCATGGGAATATCAAATTTTTTAATAACTTTTTTTAGTGTTTCCTGGGC
>CAZUGM010000229.1:0-3480 GCA_964619915.1 uncultured Fusobacteriaceae bacterium
AATGGGATTTTACTGTCTGGATTAGTTCCTATTTTAGTTCCTTTTTTCTATTCTCTCTAAATGGGATTTTTTTCCCTGTTCAAAAAAAGTTTATGAAATCCAAATCTAAGAGCACCCAGGTGTTCTTTTTTTATTATCTAAAAGGGCATTAGTAAAATATCTAAAAATTTACGATGTAAATTAAGAATTTTGAGATAAAAATCTAGATTATGCTATCTGGATTCAGCGCCTCGTTGCTTTTTATGGCGGAAAAATCAAAAATGTTATATAATATTATTGCTAATAATTTATAGGAGGACTAATATGAAAAAACTGATGATACTTATGACAATGATTGCTTCTTTGGCAACTACCCATGAACTGTATGCTAAGGGAAATTCCGGAAAGGATAAACCCGAAAGGGAAAAGCCTGAGAGGGACAAACCCGAAAGAGAAAAAACAGAAAAAAATAAACGTGAAAAAAATATAAAGGCAGAGGATGCCCAAAAAAACTGGGGTAAATTAAAAGACGAATATGAAGGTCTGAGCAAGTCTGAACAAAAAGAAAAAAAGGAAGAAATTAAAGCTGAAAAAAAAATCAGAAACGAGATCAGAAAGGAGATGGAAAAAAATCCTAATCTAAATCTGAGTTTGCTGGAAGGATATGATTATGATAAGGAAATTCCAAATGACATAGAGGGATTGGTTCAGAAGTTGATCGAGGATTATTCCGGCAGTGAAGTAAATGAAAAAACTTTAGCGGATTTAGAAAAGGATTTAAAGTCGGCAGGAATGAGTGATAGTTCTATAGATAAAATAAAAAAATCTCTTTTAAAATATAATGAAAACCTGAATAACCCGGAAGAAGACCTCAGTGAAACGGATAGTTCATCTGAGGATACCGAAGAAACAGAAGAAACAGAAAAATAATTTTTTATTTCCAAATTAAATGGCTCTTAGAAAAATTCTAAGAGCCATTTTTTATCAGATATAACGTCACATTTTTTATTTTTCTATTTTTTCAAACTGATCTTTATTTACAGCACAGAGGGGACAAATCTCGTCTTCCGGAAGATCTTCCCATTTTGTACCCTTCTCAACTTTTGACTTTGGGTGCCCTATCTCTGAATTATAAACATAACCACATACTGTACATGCCCATTTTTCCATTTTATTCCTCCCTAATCTTATTTTTTTTTAACTGTATCTCTCTTTAATATTACCATCAAAATCATTGTTTTCCAATTTTTTCCCTGTTAAAATTAATAGAATTCAATGATCTCCTCTATTGGCTGCTTCAGTTTTTTTAAAATCAAAATTGGAGAGGGATATATTCCTACGGGAAATCTTCATATATTTTAGTTTATGGGAAAAATTTCCCCGCACTTTTCATAGTTATCTATTTTTACATATTCCCCGTCTCTGTATACAGCAGGTACTACCCTCCTTTTCTTAATGGCATCTATCAAATCTTTTTCAGTTTCGATATCATCTAAAAATTTTGTACAATATCTTCCTATTGCATCGGTAGTATGACAGTCACTGGCTGCTGTAGTAGCTAAATTTAATTCGATAGCACTCTCAAAGGCATTTAAGTTATTATAAGATTTTGTGCTCCCGTTAAAGGTTTCAACACCAGTAAGTCCCTTTAGATTCTTCAGGTGTTTACCGCATCCCCTGTTGTTTTCCCTGAATGGATGGGCAGCAATAGTAACTCCTCCCTTGGAGTTTACCAGGTCTATCAGTTCCTGGGCATAAAGTTTTTTTGTAGGGATCTCGTCCAATCCAAAAACCAATATATCCCCTTCATGGGTTAAAATTTCAGCTCCCACAAAGATTTTAAAATTATGTTTTTTCCCGTATTGAACGGCATATTCCTTGACACTATTATTATCGTGGTCTGTTATACAGATCCCATTGAGTCCCATTTTTTTTGCTCTTTTTACAATTTCTGAAATTTTGATAAAGCTGTCATCTGACCCTTCTATACAGTGCATGTGCGTATCTATAAACATTTTTTTCTCCTTCTTTTAAATTTGATTAGTTTTTTCTGGTTATAACATAGATATCCATAATTTCTTCTATCTCTGATCTTCCATTTTTTTCTATAAAAAATGGTTCAATAAAAACAGGGAGGTTCCTCCGCCTGTATATTGATAATTTTCCCCATAAAGCCCCGTAACAACGGCAGAAAAATATGAATCCCTTTAGGATTTTGCCTTATGAATTTTTTTAAAGTTTGTATTAAAATATAAAAGATGATCTAAGCAGAAAAAGCGAATAGATATAGTATTAAAACTATAAGAAAAGAAGTTGGAAAGAGAAATTTTTCTAAACCGACCCTATCTATACTATCCATTTGCAGTAGATCTCATAACTTCCGCCGGAAGTTTCAACTAGTTGTCAGTTTCATTGAAATTTCTTCATGTTTCCTCCTAAAATGTTTTTTATTAATTCATTATGTCTTATTTTACAATATATTAAAATATGGTGTCAACATTATTTTTAAAAATTTCATAACAATATATGATATAATGTTTAAATAGAAAAAAGATTTATGACTAATATCTGGAGGAAAATATTTTGAGTTTGAAGAAAAGTGATTATATCAGAACCATCGTCATTGGAATAATTGGCGGAATAGCTTTATTGATAGTAACCAAATAGAAAATTAAAAATAAAGGAACAGTTTTAAAGGACCTGTCTTATATTTTGTGAAAACCTTCAAATCAGTATAAACTATAATTACATTAATCTGAAGGTTTTCGCAAATTTCAGAATAACCTCTCCAGGGAGACTAAAAAAATTTCGCCTACTTAAAAAAAGCTTTCCTCTTTAAAAAGATGTTTTATCCTCATTCCCTTTTTAAATACCTAAAGGAAAAGTATTCGTCTTTTACATCTCTACTCAATACTATCTTGTCTGTTACCATCTCCGAAACTCTTTCATTTTCCAGGTTTTTCATGACCATATGTGTCAACCTGTACCTATTTTTTTCCGGGTCTACCTCCTTTATGGAAAGAACGCTAAACTCTTTCCTGGGCTCACCGTCAAAGTTGTAATACAGGGCTCTTCTTATGATAAAATCCTTTTTAGATATATATATAACCTTTTTCAAAAAATCATACTCATCCTCTTTATCCTCATTTATGGGCAGCTGTTCTATCTCCCAGCAGGCTTCACTCCCTACCATCTTTTCCCCCAGCAGCTTGAAATCGAAGTCACTGGTCTTAATCACACCTATGTCTGCGTAGGTAAACTCCGACCCCATGAAGCTGTTCCCCTTTTCAGATGAAACTATCCTCCTTATCTTTCTAAGTGATGGAAGATACAGCCATTGGTCATTGTCCTTTGAATTATCATAGTTATATGTGAGAAACCCCGTTCCCTTTATCTCCTTTGGTTCTAAAAATCTCATGAGAATCTTATTTGTTTCACCGTTGTCATAGAGTTTGCTGACTGCTGCAATTTTTCTGATCTTGGTATTTCCCCTATTGTCGT
>CAZUGM010000230.1:0-3466 GCA_964619915.1 uncultured Fusobacteriaceae bacterium
GCTGAAGAGCTCTTTGTCACGATGCTGTGGTAGCCAGATTCCATTATTCTGGCTCTTCCACCATGGGTATGCATTACTGCCGGATTTTCTAATTTCCCGGCTGAGATAGCTTCTGCTACCGGTCCTGAGATATAAGCAGCATATATACTTGTTACTACTTTTTTCTCTATTAATTCTACCAGTTCACCGTGACACGGAAAAATTGAACTTGCTGCGATAGTTATGTCTTTATAACCTCTGGCTGCTATCTTCTCCATTACCATATTTAAAACAAAGTCTCCATTTCTTAAATGGTGGTGAAATGAAACTACCATCCCGTCTTTTAACGGTAATTTATCCAGTACTGTATCTAAATTATCGTGTAATTTTTCATCCCCGGGTAAAACATTGGTCATCTTAACCGATCTTTTAGTCTTCGTCCCTTTAGATGCCAGGTATCCACCATAGTGTTTTACTTCTCCATAACCTTTTATATTATCAGGTACTTCTCTACCTAAGATATTTTTCATATTTAATTCTCCTTTTTATTTTATCAATCCTATTACCCTAGCTGTATTCAATGTGTTTATAGCTCTACTTATAATAGGTGCATCTATCATCTTTCCATCCAAAGAAAATACTCCTAATCCCTCTTTTTCCGCTTCATCCTTAGCATACATAACTCTGTTAGCCCATGAAATTTCATCAGCTGTAGGAGAATATACCTTGTGTATTGTATTTATTTGTCTAGGATTTATAGATAATTTCCCTGTAAATCCTAATTTTTTTGCATGGATTGTGTCAGCCAATAACCCTGCTTCATCGTTGGTATCAGTAAACGGTGTATCTATTGCATCTATCTTTAATGCCTTACAAGCGTTTACTACCTTAGTTCTGGCATAAAATAACTCTTCTGAATCTTTTGTTCTCTGTACTCCTAAATCAGCAGCCAGGTCCTCTCCACCTAAACAAACTGAGTCTACTCTGTTACTCATTTTGATTGTTTCATAGACAGTTTCTACACCATATGTAGTCTCAACCAATGCATGGATTCTGATAGATCCTTCCTCGAATCCCTCTTCCTTTTCTATTTTTGTTAACATCTCATCTAATTGTTTCATATCTTCAGGTGTTGCTTTTGGCAGTAAGATAGCGTTTGGCTTCAATCTGGCCATTACATCTATATCTTCCAATGCATACGGAGTTGAAAATGGATTTATTCTTATTACTACCTATGTAGTCCCATAATCAAAGGTCTTCAATGCTCCTTTTATTAAGATTCTGGCTGCGTCTTTTTCTCCTAATGATACAGCATCCTCTAAATCCAATATAATTGAATCCGATCCAAAAACTTCAGCTGTCTGTAACATCCCCGGGTTATTTCCCGGCATAAATAGCATACTTCTTCTTAACATTACATCTCACCTGCCCTAGTTACTGCTGTTTCAATTCTGGCCTTTATTGTGTAGTCAAGAGCTCCCTTGTCGATAGCTTTTACCGTAGCATCTTCTACTCCCAATTCCTTCAGACTATTTTCTATTAAAGTTCTTATCTCTGTACCAAACTGCTTTTCCACAATACTTTCTAATTCTATCTCTATACCATTAGCGCCTGGCATTAACATTATTGAGATATCGTTTGATTCCAATGTCCCTGCCTTAGCTGGTTTTAATATTTTCATTATTTTCACCTCTATATTTTAATACCTGAAATTTTATCACCAAGAAATGGGATCCCAAATTAAAAAAATTTTATTGTTTTTGTGCTCCCTTTTTTTAGCGGCCAATATTTCAGATTTTATTTTCATATCCAATTATAATTTTCTCTATCTATTAAAAATCAAGAAAAAGGTAGTTTTAAAAACTACCTTTAATCTTAAAACTTTTGATTATTTTCTGCTATTAACTAATGCTTCTACTCTGTTCATCTCGTTTCCAACGATCATGATACCTTCGTCTACACCCATTCCTGGTTTAGCTAATACTTGTAATGCTCCACAAGCCATTGCTATGTTTGTAGTTACTTCAGCTGATCTGTTAGTTTCGTTACAAGTTCCACCAACATAAGATCCGATTCCTTTTTCGTTACAGTATAAAACTGCCTCTGCTATATTGTTTACTCCTCCTAAGTCTGGAGTTTTAATTTGTACTACATGTCCTGCTTTTTTATCAGCGAATAATTTAATATCCTCTAATGTGTTACACCATTCGTCAGCAACTAATTCTACGTTGATTCCTCTCTTGTCTAATTCAGCAGTTAGAGCTGATAATGCTTCAACTTGAGCTTCTCTTTCTTCAACGTCCATAGGACCTTCGATTCTTAAGTGGAACGGCTTTGCTGCTTCTTCTAATGTAGCTAAGTAGTCAGCTTGCTTTTGGATATCTTGACCAAATGCTACTCCGATAGTTCCATATACATCGATGTGGAATATAGGCATATAATCTTCAGATTCTCTTAATTTTAATACTCTGTCGCTTAACCATTTTACGTAGTCTCTTAAGATAGATCCGTCTTTACCTAATTTAGTTTCAACATGGTTGATTAATGCATGTGGCATGATGTCTGCACCTTTGATGATCATCTTGTCTGCATTGTTCTTTCTGTCGTCTCCAGATTGAGTGAATAATGGTAATCTTTTGATTGCTACGTCAGTTGCGTATTCTTTTTTAACTACTTCTGCCATAGTTATCTTGTTTGCTTTAGCAGCTGAATCTAAGATAGCTTGAGTTAATCCATATCTTATAGCTGTATGTAATCTTTTTCCATTTAATTCCATTGTATCTATCTCTTCAGCTAATGGTCTGAATTCATTTACATCTCTACCAATTAATTTTGGAGCGATTTCGTTTTTGATAACTGGGATAAAATCAGATGCTAAGAATAAAGGATCTCTTCCTCCTGCACCAGAATATTGTACTGCTGCACAATCTCCGTGAGCTACTTGACCGTCTTCTAAGATAAACATTACAGAGATTGATTCTCCTGCTTGTCTGATTCTTGAAAATCCGTCAGTAACTGGTTGTCCTACGTAATCAAACCCATCATGACCTGCTCCTGCTTTTATAGCTCTTTGGTCGTCAAAATAAAATCCTGTCTTTCCTGCTGAACAAATGATATCAATAATTTTCATGTGATACATCTCCTTTTATATTCGATTAATTTAATTTAATGCCTGTTTGATTTTTTCTATGGGTCGCCCCAAGATTTTTACTGCTAATTTTTTAAATTTATTGATGTTGCCCGAGGTGTAAAAAGAAACTTCCCCTTTTGAATCTCTTTTATTTAAGAGTTTTAGCTTTTTTAGGAGTTCCTCTACCTCTAATGCTGTTTCTTTGGCAGGATCTACGATCTTTTTCCCCTTTAATTCCCTTATAAAGTATTCCTCTATAATAGGATAATGGGTACATCCAAATACCACAACATCTATTTCCGCGGGCAAGCGATCCACATAGGATCTAATTAGTGCTTGATTTTTTTCTGTATCTTC
>CAZUGM010000231.1:0-1190 GCA_964619915.1 uncultured Fusobacteriaceae bacterium
CCATAATCAAATAGAGATTGAAAAGAGATTAAACGAAACAAATCAAGCAAAAATCATGATTATGAGATATGATCAAACCCCAATGACGGGTGTTTTAAATATTAGAGATTCAATAAAAAAAGCTGAGATTGGTTCAATCCTTAATATCGAAGAATTCCTAAGAATCGTAAGTCATCAAGAAGCGGTTGCGAGAAATAAGACCTTTATAAAAAAAGTGAAAAACTTCAGATAGATGAAAAAAATATGATTAAGGGGATTGAAAATGGGTTTATAAATGCTACCGATGTAGCTGATTATCTGGCAAAAAAAGGTCTGCCATTTAGAGAAGCCCACAGGATAGTGGGGGAATTGGTTGTTTATTGTGAGATGAATAAAAAGAGGTTATCAGAGTTAAAATTGGAGGAATTTAAAGGGTACAGCGACCTCTTTGAAGGTGATATAAATAAAAAGATAAGTATAGAAGAGTGTGTCAATGGAAGAAAAAGTTATGGAGGAACCGGGATAGATTCGGGAGAGAAACAGATAGTAGTTGTCATGGAGTTTTTTTAGAAAAGGAGGAAAATTATGAAAAAAATAATACAGTTAGTAATGGTGTTAATAATGGGATTAATAATGACAGCGTGTGGAGGAGATAAAAAGGAGGAAAAAGTTATAGTTGTAGGGACTGCTCCGAATTTTGTGCCGTTTGAATATATGGACGGGGATGAGATAGTGGGCTTTGATATGGATCTATTGAAGGAGATTGAAAAAGAAAGCGGACTCAAGTTTAAAGTAGTGGGGATGGATTTCAGCGGACTTCTACCGGCGTTACAGACTAAAAAAATAGATTTAATCGTAGCCGGAATGTCCATAACAGAGGACAGAAAGAAAAATGTGAATTTTACCCACCCGTATTTTAATGTAAGTCAGGTAATTATGGTAGGGGAGGAATCAAAAGAGATAAAGACAGAAGCTGATATAGCAGGGAAGAAAATAGGTGTGGTGATGGGTACAACCAGCGATACCATAGCCGAAGATCTATCTAAAAAATTAGATGGGGTAGAGGTAGAAAAATACAATAAATTACATGAAGCAGCTTTATCACTCCAGGCGGAAAAAATAGATATGATAATCTTGGATTATCAACAGGCAGTTAAAACAGTGGAAAAAAATGATGGGTTAAAATTAGCTCCTCATACTCTCCTTTTAAT
>CAZUGM010000231.1:1209-3452 GCA_964619915.1 uncultured Fusobacteriaceae bacterium
ACTCTACAATCGGAAGAATATGCCATAGCCATGGGAAAAGAGGATGTTGAATTGCTGGATAAAATAAATAAGGCCTTGGATAAGATTATTGGAAGCGAAAAATACAATGAATTAATAGAAACACACATAGAAAATAAATAGGGGGGTAAAAATTATGGACAAAGTAGTATTAGCATATTCAGGGGGATTAGATACATCGATTATAGTGCCTTGGTTAAAGGAAAATTATGATTTAGAGGTTATAGCTGTCTGCGTAAATGTAGGGCAGGAAGATGAGATGGAAGATGGAAAGATAAAGGCTATTGAATCTGGAGCGTCTAAAATTTATATAGAAAATGTAGCTGAGGAGTTTGTTGGCAACTATGCTTTTAAAGGGCTGAAAGCAGGAGCTGTCTATGAGGATAATTATTTATTGGGAACAGCGTTTGCAAGACCACTTATAGCTAAGAAATTAGTAGAAGTTGCACATAAAGAGGGAGCTGCTTATATCTGCCACGGATGTACCGGAAAGGGAAATGACCAGGTAAGATTTGAAGTGGGAATAGCTTCCATAGACCCTGCCATAAAGATAATTGCTCCTTGGAGAGAGTGGGATATTAAATCCAGAGAAGATGCCATAGACTATGCTGAATCTAAAGGAATTGAGCTTTCTGTAACGAAAGAAAAGATCTATTCCAGAGACCAGAATCTTTGGCATATTAGTCATGAGGGGGGAGATATAGAATTTTTAGAAAATGAGCATAAGGATGATCTCTATATGATGGTAAAATCCCTGGAGGATGCCGAGGGTGATGCTGAGTATGTGGAGATAGGTTTTGAATCAGGGATGCCTGTAAGTGTAGACGGGGAAAATTTATCTGCAGCCAACCTTTTGATAAAATTAAATAAAATAGCCGGGGAACACGGGGTAGGAGTAGTGGATATTGTAGAAAACAGACTCGTGGGGATGAAATCCAGAGGTATCTATGAGACTCCCGGAGGGACTGTATTATATAAGGCTATAAAAGAACTGGAAAGTATATGTTTGGATAAGGAAACACAGGCTTTCAAGAAAAATATGGGACAAAAATACGGAGAATTAGTTTATAACGGTTTATGGTTTACTCCTTTAAAAGAGGGAATGGATGCATTTATAGATGAGGTTTCCAAAGTAGTAACCGGGAGTATAAAACTTAAGTTATATAAAGGAAATATAAAGGTAGCAGGAAGAATATCTCCTAATGCTCTCTATGATGAAGGTATCTCATCTTTCGGGGCCAGTGACCTGTATGATCATCACGATGCTGAAGGGTTTATCAAATTATTCTCCCTTCCGAGTAAGATCAGAGCCATGAAAGGATAAAAGACTAAAAAAAGAACCCTTAAACCATATGTGATTTAAGGGTTCTTTTTTTAGTTTTGTTCAAATGTAATGTTAGGTATGTTAGTTGGTACTTTAGGCATTCTTCCTCCTTGACCAATATATTCATTACACAGGACTAAGGTAAAAAACATTAAAAATTCAACACAAATTAACAATTTTATGTTCATAGGTAAACCTCCATTTTTTATAAAGTAATATTTTTAATTAATAGTAAAGCTTTATATTCCATATTGTTATCGACATAATATTTTAGTATAGACATAGTAAATTCAGAATTTAAATATTTAAATTCAATTTGTGTAATGTGCTTTATTAATTTTTTCTGTTTTAAAGGATTTCTTCCATAGAGAATAATAAGGTTTTTAATACTATCTAAGTGTTTTTCAATACTAAAAGAAGTATTTTGTAAATTTATTTCAAAAGCAATCTCTTTTTCAAATGCTTCTATAGCTTTTATATTATCTTTTAAATATAGGTAGATATTTCCTATATTCCAATAAGTTTGATAAAAAACTTCTCCTTCAAGGTTCTTTAAAATAGTTTCTAACTTTTTTAAAGTGTTTATTATAAGGGGTTCGTATTTCATTTTTTTAGCACATGAAAGGATATTGACATAGCATATTTTCCAAAAATTAATTATATTTCTGGTGATTCACCAAATAAAATGATTTTTCTGTTTATATTTGCATTACCGTTTATATTAAGGAAATTATATCAAATTTTTATACTTGAAAAAAATAGCTTTAAATTTTAATCATTCTTTTTAATATTATGGGTAAAAAAATGAAATAATTAACACAAGGAGAAATGTTAAAAGTTAATGGAGGGATACGTACTCATATAAGGAATGAGATAGTAGACCATGATGGACGTGATGGTA
>CAZUGM010000232.1:0-2512 GCA_964619915.1 uncultured Fusobacteriaceae bacterium
ATATAGATCACTGTGCCCGTCTCTGACATTCTGCAACCGTTGCCGGGCTTGCAACTACATTAGGAAGTGGAGCTATGACAAATAGTATCCAGGAAGCAAAAGATTCAGATTTGATCTTTGTAATCGGATCAAACCCAAGGGAAAACCATCCTGTAATAGGAGCTAAGATAAAACAAGCAAAGAGAAATGGATCGAAAATAATATTAGCTGACCCCAGGGAAATAGACCTGTCGGAAGAAGCTGAGGTATATATGCAGGTAAATGTAGGAGCTAATATAGCTCTTATAAATGGAATGATTAATGTAATTATTTCAGAGAACCTGGTCAATGGTGATTATATAAAAAACCATACTGAAGGGTATGAAGAATTAAAGAAAATGGTGAAAAAATATACCCCTGAGATGGCTTCGAAAATATGCGGGGTAGCTCCTGAAAAGATAGCGGAAGCTGCCAGAATGTATGCAACGAGTACAGATTCCTCAATCTATTATGCGATGGGAATAAATCAGTTTAAAACTGGTACAAATGCTGTAATAGCAATGTCAAACCTGGCTTTAATAACAGGACAGATGGGAAGACCAGGAACAGGAATCAATCCTTTGAGGGGACAAAACAACGTGCAGGGTTCATGTGATATGGGGGCATTCCCAGATACCCTTCCTGGATATAAGAGTATTAAGGATGAAAAGTTCAGAAAATTATATAGGGAAGAGTGGGGAGTTGAACTTCCTTCTAAAGAAGGACTGACTATAACACAAATCATGGATGCGGCTCATCATAAGGATCTGAAATTCCTATTTATAATGGGAGAAAACCCGGTTGTATCCGACCCGGATACAACCCATATCATCCAGTCACTGGAGTCATTAGATTTCTTAGTGGTTCAGGATATCTTTATGACAGAAACAGCTAAATATGCAGATCTTATCTTACCGGCACTGTCATTTGCTGAAAAAGACGGTACATTTACAAATACCGAAAGAAAGGTACAGAGGGTAAGAGCTGCTGTAAAAGGCCATGGAGAAGCCAAGGCTGACTGGTTGATATTTATGGAGCTCATGAATGAATTTGGATATGAGGTTCATTATGACAGTCCGGCAGATATTATGGATGAGATGGCAAGACTGATCCCTCAATATGCAGGAATTTCCTATGACAGGATAGAAAAAGAAGGATTACAATGGCCTGTAAAGGATAAAAATCATCCTGGGACGCCTATCCTCCATGTAGATGGACCTATGAGAGGTAAGGGATTAATAGTCCCTGTAGAATATGATCTGCCGGCAGAGACAGTAGATGAGAAATATCCATATGTATTGACCAATGGTAGAAATCTATATCACTATCATACTAGAACTATGACTGCTAAAACTGAAGGGTTACATGAAAAGTCTCCGGAATCTTATATCGAGATAAACCCATTAACTTGCGAAGAGATAGGGGTAAAAAATGGAGATATGGTAACTGTAACCTCTAGAAGGGGTGCTGTTCAGACAAGGGTTCTGGAAACTGAAAAGATCTTAAAGGGGACTGCATTTATGCCCTTCCATTTTGCAGAGGGATCAGCAAATATGTTAACTGGAACTGAAGCTTTGG
Organism: uncultured Fusobacteriaceae bacterium; assembly: GCA_964619915.1. GTDB lineage: Bacteria > Fusobacteriota > Fusobacteriia > Fusobacteriales > Fusobacteriaceae > Psychrilyobacter. The sequence continues at coordinate 1,597 of CAZUGM010000232.1, forward strand.
ATGAAAAATCCGGTGAACCGGAATTAAAATTAGTAACTGTATCTATAGAAAAATATGAGGTGAAAAAATAATGGAAGTAAAGGTTATAGTAAATCAAAATGAATCTATATTTGATACAGAAAAAACTCTTCTACAGAATATAAATGCAATGGGGATAGAGATCCCCACTCTATGTCATCATGAAGACATAACTCCTGCAGGAGTATGTAAGGTCTGTTCGGTAGAGGTTGTAGGAAGAGGCTTAGTTACAACTTGTGACAACTACCCTGAAGCAGGAATGGAATTAAATACTCATTCAGATGAGGTGGAAAAATATAGAAAGGACAGGATCAAAGAGATCTTAAAGGATCATTCCAATGACTGTCTGACTTGTGAAAAAGCAATGGGAGACTGTGAGTTACAAAATATTTCCTATGAATATGGGTTAGAAAACAGAGGAGATGGAACCCGTGAAAAGTTAGCCATAGACAATTCATCCTCTGCATTTATAAGAGATATGAATAAATGTATAAAATGCCAAAAATGTGTAAAGGTATGTGAGGAGATCCAGGGGATCGGGGTTTATTGTGTGGAAGAGGACGGATCTATAGGGATGACTCACAACACAGTGGCTGAAACTGACTGTATCTCATGTGGACAGTGTGTGAAAATATGTCCGGTAGGAGCACTTCATGAAAAGATAGATCTAAAAAATTTAAACTATGATCTTAAAAATCCTGCAAAACATATAGTGGTTCAGATGGCACCGGCTATTAAAAATACCATAGGAGAGGAATTTGGTATCTTACCGGGGACAGATATAACCAAAAGAATGGTTGCTGCACTGAAAGATCTTGGATTTGACAGGGTTTTTTCTACAGATTTTAGTGCCGATGTGACTATTATGGAAGAGGGAACAGAATTTTTAGATAGGTTT
>CAZUGM010000232.1:2595-2995 GCA_964619915.1 uncultured Fusobacteriaceae bacterium
CGCTGAAATCAATCACCCTGAATTTTTAGATAATTTATCATCTTGTAAATCTCCTCAGCAAATATTCGGAGCTTTATCTAAAAGTTATTATTCAGAGGTATCGGGAGTAGTGCCTTCTGAGGTGTATTCGGTTTCTATAATGCCTTGTACGGCTAAAAAAGATGAAATAATAAGGGATGTAATGGAAGATCATGATGGAAACAGAGATGTTGATATGGTAATAACAACAAGGGAATTAGCTAAGTTATTTCGATTGAATAAAATAGATTTAGCTGCCTATGAAAAGGAAGAAGAATTTGATCAACTTCTTGGGGAAGGAACAGGAGCAGCTAGGATATTTGCTTCGACCGGCGGCGTAATGGAAGCAGCGCTTAGAACAGTCTCTGATGTATTGGAAGAA
>CAZUGM010000232.1:3005-3424 GCA_964619915.1 uncultured Fusobacteriaceae bacterium
ACCAGAGAACTGGGTCGTATGATGAAAGAAGTGGGTATCGATTTTGAACATCTTCCCGAAGAATCGTTTGATTCTCCCCTTGGTGAATCCACAGGTGCAGCCGTAATCTTTGGCGCAACAGGTGGTGTCATGGAAGCAGCTCTTAGAACAGTTTCTGACGTATTGGGAGAAACCAGCCATTCATTGGAATATAAAGAGGTAAGAGGATTTGAAGGAGTAAGAAGAGCAAACCTTGTCTTAGCAGGAAAAGAGGTAAATGTTGCAGTAATAAACGGAATTAAGAATGCAACACCATTTTTAGAGTCAATAAAAAAAAGTGAAACACAAGTTGATTTTATTGAAGTAATGGCCTGTGTCGGAGGATGTTTAAATGGGGGATGACCACCTGCCCCGGACAACATGAGAGTTGTTGCAGACAG
>CAZUGM010000233.1:0-670 GCA_964619915.1 uncultured Fusobacteriaceae bacterium
GAACCCCAGCGTCGACGCCCACGACAGGTGGCGGTCGAGGATCTCGTAGTTGACGATGACGATGTCGGCGAAGCCGTCGATGGTGTCGCCGTCACCGTGCACGACGGTCGACGGGCGGGTGGGCGTCCAGAGCCCGGCCTCCCGGGCCCAGTTGGTCTTCACGACGTTGGGTACGACGACCAGCAGCGGGTAGGCGTTGGCCGCCTGCGCGGCGAGCAGCGCCTGGGCGGTCTTGCCCAGCCCGGGCTCGTCGGCGAGCAGGAAGGTGCGGTGCCCCTTAGAGGCAGATCGTTAGAAGGTAGTTCTCCCATCCTTCCACCCTGGAATTTTTTCTCTCCGATATGGATAAGACCTCTCATAAATGTTCCTGCAGCTATTATCACTGTCTTGGCTGAGTAAGTCACGCCTTCCTGGGTTTTTACTCCCACGACTTTATTTCCCTCTACTATAACTTCAGTTACCATTCCCTGGATAGAATCCAGATTTTCTGTGTTCTCTATAGTTTTTTTCATCTCCATATGGTAACTCTGTTTATCAGCCTGGGCCCGGAGAGATCTTACAGCCGGTCCTTTTTTAGTATTTAAAACTCTTATCTGTACAAAAGTTTTGTCTATATTTCTTCCCATCTCTCCACCTAGGGCGTCTATCTCCCTTACCAAATGAGACTTGG
>CAZUGM010000233.1:772-3382 GCA_964619915.1 uncultured Fusobacteriaceae bacterium
TACTCCTATGTTATCCAAAGTTATACTAAATATTGCTGTTTTCATTCCCATTCTTGCAGATGCTAAGGCCGCTTCACAACCTGCATGTCCTGCTCCTACTACTATTACATCAAATTTATGCATTATTTTCTCCCTTTTTACTTTAAATTTTCTAATTCTCTGGCTGTTTTAGAATCTGTTATAACCAATAGTGTATCGCCTTTTTCAATCACACTTGTTGCTCTGGGACTTGAATTCAGCTCTCCATTACTTTTTTTTATACCTACTATATTTATATTATATGAATCTCTTACAGCTAATTCCATTAAATTTTTACTCAAAAATGAGGCAGGAGCTTTAAACTCCACCAACAAGAAATCTTTTGAAAATCTCATATGTTCCATCATATTGGGTTCCATAGCCAGCATAGCTATCCGATGTCCCATATATTCTTCGGGATATATAACCTCATCGGCGCCTATTTTTTTTAGTACTTTCCCATGGCTCTTACTGACTGCCTTGGCTATAATTTTTTTTACACCTAACTCCTTTAAATTTAAAGTTGTCATGATGCTTGCCTGAATATTACTCCCGATTGCTATAAAGGCTATATCAAAATTACTGGCACCCACCTCCTTCAATGCATTTTCATCGGTGGCATCAAGGATCAGTGCATTATCTATCAAATTATTATTTATAGCCTCCTGGACCAATTCCTCGTTTGTATCTATTGCCAGAACCTCACTATCAGCTTCATAAAGTGTCTGTGCAATACTCGATCCAAACCTCCCTAAGCCTATAACTAAGTAGTTCTTCATTTTTTTCTCAACTCCTAAATTTTTACTTGATTAATTTATCCTATCAGTATATTTTCCTGGGGATATTTATAAGACCTGACTTTAATTTTTTCACTGAATGCCAGCATAAATGTAAGGGGTCCAACCCTTCCTATCAGCATAGTTAAAATTAATAGGATCCTTCCGAATACATTGAGATCTGCTGTTATTCCCTGGGATACTCCTACTGTGGCAAATGCTGACATCACTTCAAAGATAACCTTATCCAGAGTCAGGTTGCTCGTCTGTACCACAGCCCCTCCCTGTATAGATCCCTGCAAAATAGCATCTGCCAGATCCTTTATGGAGGTCATCTCATTGGTCATCAATATCAAAAATACTACCACAATAATATATATAAGGGATATTATTAACATAGCCATGGCTCTGTGTAATACCTCCCACGGAACACGCCTGTTGGATATAACCAGATCTTTTTCATTTCTTAAAACTACCATTACATAAAACATTATTATTCCAAAAGTTGTAGTTTTTAATCCTCCCCCTGTAGAACCGGGTGAAGCTCCTATAAACATCAAAATTAAGAATAAAAACAGTGTTGAAGGTCTCAAATTCTCCATGGGAATAGAGTTAAATCCGGCCGTTCTGGTAGTTACACTCTGAAAAAAAGAATTAGTCAATGCATCTATTATCCCCATGTTACCAATAGTTCCCGGATTACTTCTCTCAAATACAAAAAATACTATAGTTCCACTAAAAGTTAAGAAAAGACTGATGGAAATAGCTAATTTAGAAGTTAAATTATATGTTTTTTTCCCGGTCTTATAATAGTTTATAGTAGAGTTGATAACTGCAAACCCAATTCCTCCTAAAGATATCAATATTGCAATGGTCAGGGTTACCGTTATATTACTAGAATATCTGACTACACTGTCTGAGAAAAGCGAAAAGCCGGCATTACAAAATGCAGATACCGAATGAAATATCCCGTATATTATAGCTTTTTTTAGTGGCATGGTACCAGAAAATCCAAAGGTCAACAAGACAGCTCCTATGATCTCTATCCCTATCACTATCAAAACTATCCGTTTTAAAAACTTAATTACACCTCCAATGGTATAGGTGTTCAGGTCCTCCTTTAATATCTTCCTCTCCTGGTAACTTATTTGTTTTCCTATGAGAGTAAAGACCAAGGTTGAAAAAGTCATTATTCCAAGTCCGCCTAACTGGATCAGTATCAATATAATTGATTTTCCAAAGGGACTGAATACCATACTTACATCAACCAATGAAAGGCCGGTCACTGAAACTGCAGATGTAGCTGTAAACAATGCCGTCAAAACACTTATATCCTGTCCTTTTTTTACTGCAACGGGCAGTGACAGAAAAAATGTGCCTATGAGTATTATAACTATAAATGACATCACTAAAATTTTAGATGGTAGTATCCTTCTAAAAGATATTTTTTTCATCTTTTCCTCCTAACTATTTGTTGTAACCTATTGTTCTTTTATTTATATTTTTTTTTACTCTAACTTAACTATTATACCTAATTTCCCCCCTCCTTTCAAGAAATACTATTATTCTAAGACTATTCCTTTAACTAAAAAAAAAGAATCCCTTAAAAAGAGATTCTTCAGACACTTATTTGATATAACTATTTTTTCTACATTTTTGCAACATTTTCACTTATCTTCACGATCACCTCTACAGCTCTTTCCATAGATGACACAGGTATATATTCATACTGACCGTGGAAATTATGCCCACCTGTAAATATATTAGGGCACGGCAGTCCCATATAAGATAATCTGGCCCCGTCTGTTCCACCCCT
>CAZUGM010000234.1:0-3360 GCA_964619915.1 uncultured Fusobacteriaceae bacterium
TGATCACAGTCATATCGGGACTGGATAATTTTCTCCTGGCCTTGGACATCCATTTAAATTCCGATCTGCTTAAAAATCCATGATCATAGATCTGTTCATCTCCGTGATAGGTTATAAACACCGGACAGTTTTCCAGTTTTTCATTTACCTTATACCCTGCTATCCCCTGGGCAACTTCATTTTTTTCCCAGTTCAGTACCCTTATGACATCCTTTCTGGAATACTTTTCATAGAGGATAAAGCCGTCATAGAAATTTTCTTTTTTGTAGATCCCATCGTATGCTCTCATAGAATAATTTAAAAGATCCACTAAGAAAGTCCTGAATGTTTTATCCTCCAGAGATTTCAGAAAATCCTCCTCTAAACTGAATTTATTGTTTTTTAATTTTACTATATTAAACCCATACTTCTCTCTCACTGTGACCAGCTTCTTCTCCTGCTTCTCTGTGATAAATTCAAAGTTAAGATTTTTATAGATAGATCCTATGGTTTTTTCAGATATCCCGTGTCCGTATTTTTTCAAGAGATCATATTTTAATTCTTTTGTACCATAGCTGTTTTTCTCCAGGAGACGGGATATGACCATGACCTCCTCTATCCTTTTGAGGTTGGCAATGTCTGTGGAAAAAAATTCCAGCAGTTTTTTCTCCCTTTCATCCATGGGAGAGACCGTCTCCCTGGTAAAAACAAAGTTATAGTAGGATTTAAAGTAATCCACATAGGTCTTGGGATCCCTGGAATTCATCTCTGTAAAGTCAGTCATCATAGGTATTCTGCCCAGTTTATATTTTAAAAGTTCATAATCCCTTATGAGATCTCTTTTAGTCTTTAAGTTAGCCAGATCCAGAGCTTTAAATATCCTTTCTCTGGATATTTTATCAAAATTAATGGTAGAACTTCCCGGAATCAGAGTGCTTTCATTGACCAGCATCTTTTTTATCCTGCTCTTGTCAGAACTTCTGTCCCCGTAGAGAGCTATGGGAATCAGATAGTTATTGGTGTAGTTCCCTATAAAATCTATAACTGTGAGATATTCCTTCCCACGGCTTTTTCTCAGTCCCCTTCCCAGCTGCTGGATAAAGATTATCGCTGACTGGGTGGGCCGAATCATTATTATCTGGTTTACCTTTGGAATATCTACCCCTTCATTGAAAATATCCACCGTAAAGATATAGTCCAGCCTGTCCGGACCGTCTGATTCCAGTCTTCTGACCGCCTTTTCCCTCTCACTTTCAGAACTTTCACCGGTAAGAGCTGTTGCTTTATATCCTTTTTCATTGAATAACCTGGATAATTCCCGGCTCTCCCTCTTTCTGCTGCAGAAGATCAGTCCCCGGATAATTTTCTCGTCTGCCCCGTAAAACTCTGATTTTTCTATTATCCTCTCTACCCTCTCTTCTGAGACCAGTCTGGAAAAATTTTCCTCTTCAGATATAGAACTGTCCTCTATTTTTATATCGGTAACCCCGTAATAGTGAAAGGGCACCAGCATCTCCTCCTCCAGAGCTTTATCCAGTCTGATCTCATAGGCGATATTGTGATTGAACTGGTCAAATATATCAAAACCGTCTGTTCTTTCGGGAGTTGCCGTCATTCCCAGTAAAAATTCAGGATTAAAATAATCCAGTATCTTCTGGTATGTAGGAGCACTGGCCCTGTGGGTTTCATCTATTACAATATAATCAAAATGTTCCTTTGAAAATAGTTCCAGGCTGGATTCCTTGGAGATAGTCTGTACTGTGGAGAATATAAAATCTGATCGGACATCTTTTTCCTCCCCTGAGAACAGTCCCATAGTTTTTTCTTTTCCGAAGATAGTTCTATAGCTTTCCATGGCTTTTTTAGCTATATTTCTCCTGTGGACTATAAATAGAAATTTCTTTGGGTTAAATTCTCTTACATCAAAAGCCGACAGATAGGTTTTTCCCGTCCCTGTGGCTGATATGAGGAGCCCCCTGTCCTGCCCTTTTTTTCTCAGATTATCAATATTTTGGAGAGCATTTCTCTGCATCTTGTTGGGTTCAATATAGTTCAGTAATCTCTCTATCTCCTCCCTGTTTTTATACCTTACCTCCCTCTGGTGGTTATAGATCTTCTCATAGATCTTTATATATTCAGGTGTTACAGGATATCCCCTGGCGAACTCAGAATCTGCTTCTTCCAAAACCTCCGAGATCAGATTTGAATTATCCGAGGCAGTTACCATAAGATTCCATTCCTTGTTGGTAGAGAGTGCACTGGCAGTGAGATTGCTGCTTCCCACCATGAGGGTGTATCTATCTTCATGCCTAAAAAAATATCCCTTGGCATGAAAATTTCCCTTAGTCGCTATACGGAGCTCAATATTTTCAAACTGCAGAAGGGTTTTTAATGCTTCCGGCTGGGTAAAATCCTGATACTGGGACACCAGGATCTTTCCCCTTATCCCTCTGCTTCTCAATTCCTCCAGTGTATTTATCAATACAGCCACACCGCTTTTTGTCAGAAATGCCACTGAAAAATAAAACTCGTCACACCTTCGTAGTTCATTCAAAATAGCTGACAGCACCTTTTTATTTTTTAACCTGTTATTCGTGACCAACCGGGGCAGATATAGGTTATTTGAACTATGATCTTTATCTATAAACCCTGTTTCCACAGATCTTCTCAATTCTTCGTGGGTAAATTTCATCTATATCCTCCTCTATATTTATTTCCCTTATAAGGAATCTTTTTTCCTGTTATTTTTATAATATTTTAACACAGATAGGGAGTTCTTCATAGAAAACAGAGGAACACCCAGGTATTAAAAATGAAATTAAACAAATTGAAAAAGAAATGAATTTTACCCCTGATAAATTTAAAAAAAATAGATTTGAGGATAAATTAATTATTCTGAAGGAGGAGGAAACTCAGTTAAATATGGATATTGAAATAGAGAAGAAAGCTTTAAATGATAAAGTCCAATAACTCCATGGCTTTTATTTTCATGTGTCCCTGTAATTACTTTCCTATGGTGAAGTTATTTTAGTTTATTGGCCCATTATAATATAACCAAATAATTTAACACCTCCAACAGCTAAGATCCCTCCTGCTACTGTTGCCAGAAAATCAGCAAATTCAACCTTCCCATTTCCCTTGCTGTCCCACCATTCCTTCCAGGCTCCGGCTATAGTTGCAGCAATAACAGCCATTAGACCACTTCCGGTTATTAAAAGGGTCACAAGAGATATCAAAGCCCCTGCAAGTAAATGTACAATTTTATCTGTTCCTATCTTCATAAATCCTCCCTGTACAATAAAAAAACTACTAATTATATAGAGAATATTTCTAATAATTTTAAATTAATCCTTTATTTTAAATAAAAATCCAAAAAATAAC
>CAZUGM010000235.1:0-3348 GCA_964619915.1 uncultured Fusobacteriaceae bacterium
GTGATACTGCTGACATTACTAAGAAAAATACTAGGATAGGTGCTACTGCTTTTAATGCTCCTACAAATAGTGATCCTAATAATCCAACTGGTGCAGCTGCCTCTGGTGCAGCGATTGATAAGATAATACCGACGATTAAACCAATAATTATTCTTTTTACTAAACTTAATTGATTCCATTTACTAAACATAATTTTACCACCTTCTAAAATTTATTTAAGTTATCCTAATCAGTTAATTGATCTCCTTTAATTTGTCTTTTGAAATATTAATCTGGTAGGACACTCTTTTATTTGATAATATAATACCACACTTTCAGTTTATTTTAAAGAAAAAACGTAATAAAAAAGGTTTTTTAGTGCGATAAAAATACAAAAGTTGTTTTTTTTGTATTTTAATAGTGGATAAAAAATACTTTTGAAAAAAAAGTACTATTTTTTTGCAACATTAAAGAGAATTATTAAAAAAAAATAATTTCATTTTTTCAGTAAAGTGAAAAAAATATCTTAAAAAAGAGTTAAGCCAAGGGCTTAACTCTTAATATACAATAAAGTTATTTCATTATTTTTTCTCCGGCTCTCTTTCCGAAAACTAAAATATCGGTGATTGCGTTTCCTCCTAATCTGTTTGTTCCGTGAATTCCTCCTACAATTTCTCCTGCAGCATATAGACCTTTTATGATATTTCCTTCAATATCTAAGACTTCGTTTTCACTGTTTATCTTTATACCACCCATAGTGTGATGAACCGCCGGGGCAACCGTCTGGATATAGAAAGGACCTTTTTCTATCTTTACAAGATTTCCTCTTCGATTAAATTCTTGGTCTTTTCCATTTTCCACATATGAATTATAGGTACTTATAGTATCTTTCAATGCAGCTGAATTTATATCCAGTTCTTTGGAACATTCCTCTATACTGCCTTCTATAAATAGGTTAGCTCTTTTTAAACTGTTGACCTCTCCTTTATTTTCAGTGGTTCTATTTGCAACTGCTTCCACTTCCTGGGCCCACACAAGATATCCTACCCCGCCATCTTGAGCCAAGATAGCTTGGGAAACTACATCCCTTCTCTCTAATTCTTCTACAAACCTTTTTCCTGATCTGTTGACTAGGATTGCTCCATCAAATCTGGAACCCCCTACATGGGATAGTGCACCGGTTAAAGGATTGGCAATAGGGAAGGTTTGGATATATGACATGTGGACAAAATCTACTCCCAACTTTTCACACATTAGGTGACCGTCTCCGGTTATCCCGCTCTGATTAGTTGTTTTATATCTTTCATCCAATTCAGGATTGTATTTTTTTCTCATCTCTATATTTCCAGAAAATCCTCCTGTAGCAAAGATGACTCCTTTATTGCCGAAAAATTCCACGCTTTTTCCCTCAGTTGTAGCTTTTATACCGACTACTTCTTTTCCTTTTGTTATTATTTCTTTGGCTTCTACACCTGTTCTGATCTCTACTCCCAGTTCTTCAGCTTTTTTTCTTAATTTAGAGATCAACTCTACGGCATATTTACCCTTAAATATTGCTGCCCTTGGAACACTATGACCTCCAAAATGAATAAGTTCATCTTTTTTAAATTCTACTCCGACCTCTTCTTTGAGCCACTTATATGTATCCAAAGCATTTTCAGACAGGATCTTAAATAATTCCTTGTTGTTCTCGCCATCTCCTCCAACAAGAGCATCATTATAGTAAAGTTCAGGGTTATCCTCTATTTTTTTAGATTTTTGTGCATCACTTCCGGGAATATTTATTCCACCCATAGATACCAGGGTATTTCCTCCCACAGCAGCCATCTTTTCAAGAAGGACAACTTTAGCTCCTAAGTTTGAGGCAGAAATTGCTGCACTGAGACCTGCTCCTCCCCCGCCGACAACAATTATATCAAAATTTTCAACAGGTTTGAATTTAGTTTTACCTACCACAATCTTATCTAAATTCTCAGAATCTTTAAATTCCTGAACTAAACTCTCTTTATCTTCCCCAGAAAGGATGAGAGCATTCATAACAGCTTCCTTTATACCACGGGAACTCATAGAACACCCCTTTACATTGGGAACCATTATTGTATTTTTGTCTATTATATTGGCAGGAACATGATTAAAAGCAGGCTCTGAGATTACCGGTGTCTCATTATGTGATAAAAATTCAATCCTGTTTATTTTACCCTGAACAATAGTGACCAAAGCCTCGATCTCTCCTGCATATCCGATACCAATACCTTTAAATGAACCATCTTTATATATTTTCATATTATTTACTCCTTAAATTGATTTATAAGTTACTTACAACAATATAGTACGACATCGTACTATATAGAGTATAGTATACCAATAAGTAAAATAAGTCAATCAATTTTTACCTGGGTTATTGTCCGGGGTCCTGTACTTAATTTAATATTTGGGTTATTATATATTATAATAATATATATAATAATTTTAGGAGGTGTTTATGAGAACAGATATAGTGATCGGGATAATATCCAATATCAGGGAGAAGAGTGCTCAGTTTATAAATAAAGAGCTGAAGGAAAGAGAAGTTTCCGGACTTATCAACAGTCATGGGACTATTTTATCTGCAATGTATGACAACGATGGTGTGATGACAATGAATGGAATAGCCAAATTTATAGGAAAGAGAAAATCTACAGTAACTGATATGGTAAAAAAATTAGAAAAATTAGGCTATATAAGCCGTCAAAAAAGTAAGAGAGATGCCAGAGTCATAGAGGTTACCCTTACCGAAAAAGGATGGATCTTCAGAGATACCTTCAAAGAAATCAGTGCAGAGCTTCTGGAAAAAACCTATGCCGGTTTTACAGAGGAGGAAAAGGAAGTTTTGATGGGGCTCCTCTTAAAAATCAGGAAAAATTTTAAAGACTAAAATCTTCTGGAATTTTTAGTCTTTAAAATTTTTATTTTGATGCAACACCATGTTGCTTTTTTATAATTCATTTAATTTCTTATTGAGTTTTGTATAGATCCTTTCTTTAAACCAGGCTTCTGTGGATCTATCTATAGACTCATCCAATCCAAACCATTCCACTCCGCTATTTTCATCTGCTTTTACAGTCAGAATTTCTTTTTCATCGGCTTCAAATAAATATGTTATGTTTAAATGCAGGTGGGAAGAGACATACTCTCCTTTTTTAATATGCCCATCAACCGTCAGTATTTCAAGGGAAAATATATCTTTTGATATAGGTATAATATTGTTGAGACCACTCTCCTCCTTGACTTCCTTTATGGCTACGGCGAATAGATCTTCTTCTCCATCAGCATGACCTCCCATCCAGGACCACGAATCATAGATATTATGATATATCATCACTACTTTAC
>CAZUGM010000236.1:0-2064 GCA_964619915.1 uncultured Fusobacteriaceae bacterium
GATAGAATTCGGGTATTTTTTATCTGTTTTTCTTTTGTTATTTCGAAATAAAAGGGACAGGATATTAAATAAATTGTTATTTGGAAGGAATAATTCAAAATTTTCAGGGGATAAAAAATTCAGGTGGTTATCCAGAGATAAAAAGAGTGTAGAAGAATATGAGAGTGATCCCTTCTGCGGGTTTATCCCTTATACCAGTTATTTTAAAGGATTATTTTATCTTTTGAAAGAATCTTTAAAAACAGGAGATAAGGGGAAATATATAAAAAATCCAGTATATATATTTTCTGGTTTAGATGACCCTGTTGGGAACTATGGGTATGGGACGAAAAAATTATATGAATTTTATAAAAAAATAGGATATAGGGATATTACATTAAAACTATATACAGAAGGTCGTCACGAAATGTTGAATGAGGTAAACAAAGATGAGGTTTATGATGATCTTTTGATATGGTTAGACAGGAGGTCGGAGAGATGAAATGGATTATAAATTTATTTTTTTTAATGTTCTTTGGATGCACTAATCTTCCGGAAAATATATCCATGGAAAGCCCGACTTATCGGACGGATAATGTGGAATTTTATTATGACCTGACCCATAGAAGGGAGGGGGTTGTCTATACAGAACATAGAATTTTTAATCAGATGGAAAAGATGATAGAAAATGCTGATGAATTTATAGTGATGGATGTATTTTTATTTAATAATTTATATAATGCCAGTGAATTTAATTTCCCTAAAGTATCTTCGGGAATAAAAAAAGCACTGATAAAAAAGAAAAGGGAAAATAAAGACATAAAGATATATTTTATAACCGATGAGATAAACACTATTTATGGGGTTTATAACACCAAGGAACTGGAGGAGTTAGAAAAAAATGGGATTACAGTTATTTTAACCGATCTTACAGAAACCAATGGAGCAAACAGAGTTTACTCAACATTTTGGAAATATTTTTTCAGTTGGTTTGGAACAGGTGGGGGAGGATGGCTTCCAAATCCGTTCAGTCCGGAAGCTCCTAAAGTAACCATAAGAGCCTATTTGAAATTAATTAATTTGAAGGGGAACCACAGAAAGGTATTAGTGACAGAAAAAGAAGCTTTGGTAACTTCAGCAAATCCTCACAGTGCCAGCGGATATCATTCTAACATAGGTTTTAAATTTGATGGCAGGATAATAAATTCGGTGGTGAAATCAGAAAAAGCTGTAGGAGAATTATCGGGAGTTGAAATGAAACTACCTGCAGTTGAATTTGCTAATGAAGGTAAGTATGAGATACAGTTACTCACCGAGGGAAAGATTGGGGAAGCTTTGGATAGGGATATAGACAACAGCCAAAATGGAGATGAAATTTATATAGGGATGTTCTATCTGGGAGATAAAGTCATCGTAAAAAAATTAGTTGATGCAGCGAAAAGAGGTGTACAAGTAAGGTTGATACTGGATGAGAATAAAGAGGCATTCGGGATGAAAAAAACAGGAATACCGAATAAAGTGACAGGTAAAAAGTTGATAGATAAAAGTAAAGGTAAGGTAGAAGTGAGATGGTATAAATCTTCAGGAGAACAATACCACACCAAGTTAGTCACTATAAAAACTCCCGATAAAATAATAATAAATGGAGGGTCTGCAAATTTGACCGAAAGAAATATCAGGGACTATACTCTGGATACCAATATAAGAGTGGTGGCTCCTTTAAATTCCAAACTAGCTGCAGATGTAGAACAGTATTTTGATATGTTATGGAACGATGGTGGTGATACCTATATTATAGAAAATGAAAAATTAGAGGATGGGTATAGAAGTAATAAATTTTTATATGATATTCAAAATATAAGTGGGTTTTCAACCTATTAAATTTTAAGTAAACTTGAATTGGACAGTCATACATATTATTGGCGTATTTACTGGATATTTGCATGTTCTGAACTTGTATTTTGCTACCTCATATGATAAAATTACAATAAAAGTTCGATTTTTGAATAGATAGGATGGTCGATTTGGAGAAAAAGAGGAAATTTTTTATTTTATTAAAAATTATTTTAATATTATTTTAGATAT
>CAZUGM010000236.1:2074-3328 GCA_964619915.1 uncultured Fusobacteriaceae bacterium
AGCAGATGGAAAAAAAATATATTTAAGTGGAGTTTACCAGTCCGTAGGGGAGGTATTAGGAGGCTTTCGAAGTATCTTGATTCCATACTTGATATTGAATATCTTTTCGGATTTTATATCAGATATAAATAAAAAAACAGTCTTTCTAATGAGGCTTAATTTTTTTCTTGTTTTTTTGATATGTCTGAGTAACTTGCAGTTGTTGTTTTATATGACTGATTTTGAAAAACAGGGGCTGGACAAACAAATATTTGTCTATCTCTATGTGGATAAAAACCTAGGGATGTTAATAACTATGATCCTATATAAATTTTATTTTTTAGTACCTGTCAATATTAATATTGCAGTTACGGGAACAATATTATTTTTCTCTTCGTTTATACTTTTTGGAAAAATAGTAGGGAATATAGTCAGAAGGATACTGAAATATTATCTCAAGGAAAATCGTGAAAAACGAAAAAAAATAAGGAAGTTAATAAAAGAGAAAAAGACAATAAAAAAACAGATTTTAGAAAAAGAAAAGCGGGAAAGAATAGAAAAAGAGAGACAAGCTATAATTGAAAAAAAAGTTGAAAAACAGAGAAAAGAAAAGATTTTACAACTGAAAAACAAGATGAATAGTAAAAAAAATATATCCATGGGAAAACAACTGAATATCAAAGGTATAGACCTCATAGATAAAAAGGAATTGAAAGAAAAACAAGACGAAGATGACAAAGTGGTGGATGAAATAGAAAAGGTGACTGAGGGACAGTTATACTTTAAATTTAAAAAAGAAGAGGTGTAAAGATGATATTGGCTTCTAAATCTCCTAGAAGGTTTGAAATTCTGAGTAATTTCGGGATAAAAAAAATAGAGGTAGTTGTTGCAGAAATAGAAGAAGTGAGCGATAAAGAAGACTTGGTTGAACAAGTGATAGATATAGCAGTAAAAAAAGGAATAGAGGTAGCAAAGAAACATCCAGATGAATTTGTCTTATCAGCAGATACTGTAGTAGTCTTAGATGGGAAGATCTTAGGGAAACCAAAAGATTATCACGAGGCGTTTACAACACTTACCAGCCTGTCTGGAAGGACTCATGAAGTTGTGACAGCTTATTCTCTGGTAAATAAGAGCAGAAAAATATCTATTTCTGGTTTTGATAAAACTATTGTAAAATTTAAAAAAATATCAGAATTTGAAATCGATTGGTATATAGAAACAGGAGAACCAATGGATAAAGCAGGGTCTTACGGTATACAAGGTGTAGGAGCA
>CAZUGM010000237.1:0-3294 GCA_964619915.1 uncultured Fusobacteriaceae bacterium
GATTTTTCTGGGGCCCGTCATAAAAATTAGAAGTTATAATTCCCAGGTGTAATCTCAGGTCTTCTACCAGGATATATGTGATCTTCTCATCCAATATCTCCACCTCTTTAGAAACTAATATACATCTGGCTCCTAAAGATACAGCCTTTTCTATATAGTCATGGCCATCCACTACACTCCCGTCCAGTGCAGCAAATATATTTCCCTTTACTATCTTTCTGGAGTCATATTCCATCCCTGTAAACTTTATCTCTTCCCCGGAATTTAAAACTTTATATTTTATATTTTCTAATATTTTTTCTATATCTTTCATTTTTACCTCCTGTAATGACACAGATTTTCAGTATGTAGAATTCATGGATGCTCCATTCATAGATCCATTCGATCTTTCAATCCATACTGATTTTATATATCTTAAAGATTTATTTTTTGCCCTATATTCAATTGAACAGCTTTTTCATATATAGTTTTTGCAACATAGAGATCTAAAAGAGCCATCCCGACCGATTTGAAAAAAACAGTTTCACCTCTCGTCTTTTCTTTATCCTTTAGAAAAGAACCTATCGTATGAATCTGCTCCTCTTTAATCAGACCTTCCGATAATGGATAACAAAGGTCTCCCGATTCTTCCTTGGCAAAATAAGTATCTGTATAGACTTTGTCTACAAGAGAATATATATCTTTTGGAAACTCCCTCATAGTAGGTTTATAGGATCCTATCCCAATAAAGGTTTTGCCTTTTAGAAGTTCAGCTTTATCAGGCAAAACAGGATTATCTGAACTGGTAGCTGTAACCACAATATCAGTTCCTTCTAAAACTTCTTCTGCAGAACTGCAAATAACCACTTCTATATCTATTTTATTTTTTAAACGGCTGGAAAAATCTTTTAATTTTTCCATATTCCGTCCGTAGATTTTCACTTTTTTTATGGGTCTGACTTTCGATATAAATAATATCTGCTGAAACCCTTGGACTCCTGCTCCTATAACTCCTAAAGTAGAGGAATTTATTTCCGAAAGGTATTTAGCTCCCACTCCTCCCACTGCCCCGGTTCTAACTTCTGTTAGGGTTTTTCCATCTATCATAGCCAGGGGTTCTCCGGTATCAGGATCATTTAAAGTCATAAAGCCATCTATAACCGGTTTACCTATCTGGCTATTTTTAGGAAAGATCGTCAAAGATTTGGTTCCAAAAATTTCATCTGTGAAGCAAGGCATATAGAGAAGTGTATTTTCTTTATTATTTACATGGATCCTATCGGGCATATCAAAATTATTATCTTCATAGGCTAAAAATGCATCTTCTACACTATTCATTACTTCCTCTAAAGAAATCATATTTTCAATTGCTGCTCTATTTAAAAAAATCATATTTCTGTATGATAAATATTTATTTTTTATCATACCCTCCTTTTCATTATTATAGATATAAATTCCTAACCTGTTATTCATAATTTTGGGTAATTAAATTCTGTTGATACTAAATATTTTTCCCTTACCATCTAAATTTTCTTCAGAAAATTTTCAGGTATCTCTCTCTCTATCTCGATATTATACTTAGGTATATTCACATAGTATGAATAAAGATACATCATACTTTCCTTGCTGATCCCATACTTCATATCTCCTACAATTGGCATCTTCTCATTGGCTAACTGTACTCTCAGCTGATGAGTTCTTCCGGTTCCAAGGAGTCCTTCCAGGAGAGTCCTCTCCTTTCCATTTTTAATCGTCTTGAAGTAACTGATGCTCTCCTTAGCTCCCTCTTCATATTCATCTAATTCTATAACCTTTGTTTCTGTCTTCTTTAGGTAAGATTTAATTGTAAATTTATTTTTTTTCGGTTTTCCGTCTACCAGGATATAGTATTTTTTTTCTACCCTTCTCTCTCTGATCTCCTCCGATAACTCCCTCACTACCGGCAGGGTCTTAGCCCCTATAATCATCCCAGAAGTAGCCTTATCTATCCTGTTTACAAAGGTAAAGTTCATATTGCCTGTATATGCTTTCAGCATCTCAGATAATCCATAGTCATGCCCGCTTCCCTTGTGCATAACCATATTTGGTTTCTTATCAAATATCAATACCCTCTCATCCTCATACACAATTCCGGCTTTCAGATATTTTTTCTCCTTCTCTGTCAGCTCTATAAATGACTTCTGTACAGTAGCTCCCTCACGTAAAAATACATTTACCACATCTCCTACCTGGAGTCTGTATTTTCCCTCTACTTTTTTCCCATTTACCTTGATCTTCTTGGTTCTCAGATATTTAAATATCTCTCCTAATTTTAACCCCTCATATTTTTTTCTGACAAACTTATCCACTCTTGTATCTTTGTATTCCTCTGTTATCTTATAATCCATTATTCCACCTCTAAAACTATTCTATTTCTTAAAATTATATCACAGTTTCACCATTCTTTCCTAAATTACATAAATTGAAATAACATTTTTACAATTTATTAAAAATATCTTATAATAACGTAATAATTGTTAAATTTTAGACAATATTTTATTATTTAAATTAATTTATTAGGGGGATTTGCATGGACTTTATGAAAATCCAGATATTAGCTATCGGAATGCTAATACTTGGAGCGTACACAGGGGGAGTAATTGCTAAAAAGATAAAATTGGGAGAAACTGTAGGTCAAATTTTAGGTGGAATGATTGTTGGGCCACATTTTTGGACACTTGTACATGACTGGGCTGCTACAAAGGAAAATTTAGTTTCTACATCTGTTTTTCACAAATTAGAATATCTGTATACCCATGGTTTTACAACCTATGGGAACGTTATAGAGGAAAGTCATTTTTTTGTATTCTTCTTCTTAGGATTGATAGCCTTTAGTTTAGGAGAAGAACTTCATTTTGACAGGTTGAAACAGATGGGGGCAAAACCAACCATCATATGTCTTACCCAAGCAATGCTTGCATGGGTTTCTATAACTCTGGTCTTTTTCAAGGTATTTAATTTTCCGGTTATCAATGCCGCCATTGTAGGTTCCATAGGAATAGCTACAGCACCGGCCCTTACTTTTATCCTTATGAACAAGTTAAAAGTTGAGGGGAAATTAAAAAATATTCTGGCTAATATCGTGGTATTAGACGACATTATCGAAGTTATATTCTTTTCTGTATTTTTGGGTATAGCCGTAATGATGCAGAACGGGGAGGAATTATCCTTTGCATTCCTTGCCTTTGAAGTTGTAAAGGAATTTTTCTTTGCAATCTGGATAGGAGTAGTTATCTTTTTCCTCCTAAAATTCACCGTTAAACCTAAAAAAGTAGA
>CAZUGM010000238.1:0-3289 GCA_964619915.1 uncultured Fusobacteriaceae bacterium
TCGTTCAGGAGTTTTAATTAAAAGAGGCAGAATAAAATTTTTATGAGTATGAGAGTCTTCGTAAATGTTATCTTCCTTCACTACATATTCTATATCTATATTTTTACTTAATATATTTTTAATAGAGTTTATATAGTCGATTGTAAGTCCCTTTAAATTTCCTTTGGAATCTCTGGAATAGAAAGGAAAATAATTATCATCTTTTAAAAGAACTAACTGTAGTTTTGAAAGGTGGCTTAAAAACTCCTTTTCCTCAGAGGTAAAAGAGATATTATTTTTCTTATATTGAAAAAGGTATTTCCCTATAATTTGTAATTTATCCTCCTCACTGTATAGATCAATAAGCTTATTAAAAATATCTTTCAAGGGCCTGTATTCTTTTTTTATGGCAAATTTGAGACTGGAATTTATATCAGTCAATAAAATATTGACTTTAATGGTATTGTTTGAGTCGATAAAATTACTGTTTTTTTCTATTTCACCTATGTATAACAATGACCTGTTTTCGTTTAATTCTTTGAACGCTTGTTTTCTGTCTTTTACAAAAATAGGAATTATGTTTAGATACCTGTATTTGTCTATAAAATCATCATATAATTTATCTCCCTTTAAAAAAATAATTTTTTTATACTTTAAATCTGAGACTTTTTTAATATCCTGCTGCCCCATAACCGCTGTATTAAAATTATATATGGATTTAGAAAAAGTATAATAGTCATGGGAGTCCTTTTTTTCAAGCATATCAAAAACTATTGCTCCTTCTCCTTTTTCTTTGAGTTTAGATAATTCAAAGATTTCTTTGGGGATTATATTTAAGTTAAGGTTGAAAATATTATTCACCTCTTGGATGATCTTAGGATAGAGTCCCATTTGTTTTTTCTCGAGATCGTAAAAAAATAAAAAATTATCAGAATTTTCTACAAACACATCTATTTTTTTATTCTCTATCCTCTTTAAAAAAGTTATTTCTTTTTCTGAAAGTGAAACTTTAGATATATCAATTTCAGATTGTGAATAAAGGTTAACTCCTAAAAAAAATATAAGTAAAAACATTATATATTTATTCATTTGTATCCTCCTTTTATTTTTCTTGATAACTAAAATTTACTAAGAAATCAAATGTTTCCTAGTTTAGAATAAAAAAAGGAACCTAAGGTTCCTTTTTTTATTCTAGATTATATATTGCTGTTAGCCATTAAGATCATAACTAATTTTTCCAGATTAATTTTATCTTCCTCAGAAAATCTATTTAATTTTGGACTGTCTATATCCAACACTCCTATTAATTTCTCTTCTTTTATCAGGGGAATTACAATTTCTGAATTAGATGCTAAGTCACAGGCTATATGACCCGGGAATTTATGCACATCAGGAACTACATATGTAATTCTGTCTCTGGCTGAACTTCCGCAGACTCCCTTTCCCAATTCTATTTTAGTAGTAGCTGTAAGTCCCTGAAATGGTCCTAAAACCAATTTTTCATTTTTCCACAGATAAAATCCTGCCCAATTCAAATCCTCAATATTATTAAAGATCAGAGAAGAAATATTGGCACAGTTGGCAATAAAATCGTCTTCATTTTCAGTTAGATTTTTAGCCAGGTTTAAAAGGTAGGTGTAACTTTTAACAGGTTTACTATTCATGATATCTACAACTCCTTAATTTTTAGTTTAAGTGAGTATATCATATTTATCATAATTTTGAAAAAGGAAATAGAAATTAATTTACCTCTAACTGCGATATCTATATAATCTATAAAAAAAAGAGAGAAATTCTCTCTTTTTTAGCTGCTAGTTTTTCCCGCAACATTTTTTATATTTCTTACCTGATCCACATGGACATGGATCGTTTCTACCGATTTTAACTTCTTTTTTTATTGTCTTTTGTGTAGACACAGCTGAATCATACATCCATGCTCCGTCTATCTTTTTAAATACAGATCTTTCATGGTGAAATAATGTTTTTCCATCTTCTAAATAGTAACCCTTAAATTCAACTATTCCTTCAGAATCCTCGGCTCCTCCATCTACAGTTTCAATGATCTCCAGCCTATTCCAATCTGTAGATTCAGACCAGTGTTTGATCTCTTCTTTGCTGAGAGTTCCACGTGTTTTAGGATTATGTGTATTGTAAACATAATCTACCTCTCCTACAACATAGGCTGTATATCTAGATCTCATTGTATCTTCAGCAGTAACTGGTGTTTTTTCACCTAATATATATGGTTTACAACATTCTTCATAACTTAATTCTTTTCCACAAGGGCAATTTTTCATTTGTTTTCCTCCTAAATATATGCATAATTCCTTATAATTATACCATATGTAGGGTAAATATCCTAAGAGTTCCTAGTAGGTAGACCGTAAAATACAAATACTAAAAAAAAAAATTAAAATTTAATTAGAAAAAATATGAAAATAGGGTATACTAAATAAGGAAACAAAAAATACAGGGGGGATACAAATGACTAAGAAATTAGAAATTTATAAGTGTGAGATATGCGGTAATATTGTGGAGATAATGCATACAGGAGCCGGAGCATTAAGCTGTTGTGGAAAAGAGATGGTTTTACAGGTAGAAAACACAAAAGATGCCGCTATAGAAAAGCATATACCAAAAGTTATTAAATTAAGTGACGGGTATGAGGTTCAAGTGGGATCGGCTCTTCATCCTATGGAAGAAGATCATTATATTGAATGGATAGAATTGATAGTGGACGGATGTGTATCTACTCAATTTTTAAAACCAGGAGATCTGCCAAAGGTTACTTTTAAGGCATGTTATGGGGAAAAAGCAGAGGCCAGAGCTTATTGCAACCTTCATGGACACTGGAAAAAATAAAAAAATCACTTGACACTCCTCTGTTAGTGTGGTAATATCTCTAAAAGATAAAAAAAGAGAGGGAGGAATGAGATGAAATTTTTAACGACAAACAATAATTTTATAAATTTCATGGAAAAATTTCTTGTTTTTTTAACTGATGTTCCCTATGTTATATTTGGAGCAGTCAATTCGATTTTTAATTTTTATATTTATAATAGTGGGAATAAAAACTAATATTTTAGTTTTTATTCCTTTTTTTTTAAAATTTATATGAGGGTATCTAGGAGGAATATATGTTTTTAGAAGATGTTAAGGTAATAGAGAATATACAAATAGCAGATAATTATTATTTAATGAGGGTAGAAGGGGATAAAATAAATGGGCTGCATAGTAGAAACATGGGGTGATGAATGCACTATATCTTTTGACTAACGGGAATATTTGTACTATGAATGAAGGTTTTTGT